>JBOHQZ010000180.1:0-9554 GCA_050732275.1 bacterium | reverse complement strand
GACGTTGGTGAATTTGGCTTTGAGCTTGTTCGTCTCCCAAATGAGCGAAGCGTGCAAAGCGCCGTTTTCGCCGCGCTGAATTTGAAACAGCTTGCAGCCGATGCCGTAGCCGGTCGAAACGAAAACGCGGTCGCTGGGCAGTGGAACCGGCTGCGCCACGCATTCGCTGCCGCCGGGCCACTCCTGCTGCCATAGAATTTGGCCGGTGGCTGGATCGTGCGCGGCCACATTATTTTGATTGAAAATGAGAATTTGCCTGATGCCGGCAATCGTCGCGACGAGCGGCGAGCTGTATGCCGCGCGATCATTGCCGCCGCTCCAAATTCGCGTGCCGGTATCCTGGTGATAAGCCACCAATGAATTACCCTCGCGGCCGCCGGCACTCACCACCACCAAACTATCGAGAAGCAGCGGCGAACCGCTCATGCCCCAACCGTTGATTTGCGAACTATTGTCTTGAATAATGTCTTTCGACCAAATTCGTTTGCCGGTAGCCAGATCAAGGCAATTGAGCATACCGGTTCCGCCCAAGGTGTAAACGCGATTGCCGGCAATCGTCGGTGTCGCGCGGGGACCGTTTCCGGTTATCGGTGATTCGTAACTCGCGCTATCACCGTGGCTCCAAATCACCTGCCCGGATTTCAGATCGTAAGCGACCACCAATTCGATTCTGTCGCGCTGCTCTTGCGTGATGGCGAAATTTCCCGAGACCGCAAATGCCGACCAACCCGCGCCGAGGGGTTGGCGCCACACCAGTTTAGGCGGGTGTTTCGTCCAATCACGATGCAATTTGATCCCATGCACCATGGCATTGCGATGCGGGCCGAGAAACTGCGGGTAGTCGGTGGAAATTTCTCGCGCCGCTGCTTTCACTTTTTCTTCAACGGCTTGGGATCGAGCAGACGCGGCTGGAAGTGATGGATCGCTCTCCGGCGAGCTTGATGCTTTTAACGACTTTGCGGCAGCCATGGTGTCAATTGAAATCGGCGAGCTGGCCGGCAACGCTACGACATTGCTCTTTGCCCAGCGCCATTCCAGGATGGGCAAGATGTCGCCACTTATGCCGCGCAAGCGGAAGAGTGCCGGTATCGCGCTGAGCAGCAAAACAATGGCGCCAAAAGAAATCAGCCGGGCTTTCCAGCGCAAGCGTGAGAAAAAAAGCAGCCAGACGAGCAAAAGCAAAACCGCAAGAATCACGATTTGCCCCGTCCACTGAATTTGCATTTGCCGGCTGGAAAAATCAGCCGTCCAAATATATATGACGGCCACAATCGTAAGCACGCCGATGGCGAGAGCCGGCCACCACCGCACCCGTCGCCTGGTTTGCTGGTTGGGAGAATTGATCATTTTTATTTTCTGGTCTTTTGCGTGTTTCGTGGGCTGTCAGCCGCTTCAAACGTTTACAGTCGAGCCGACTGTGTTACTTCACTGCTATTGCCAGCGTATCGTGGTGCAATTGAATCAACGTCCGCAAGTACGGGCCGATTTTGTCAGCGCCTTCGAACCCGGCGGCGCGAGCGGCTTCTTCTTCTTTCTCATCCGGAATGTCGGCGCTCTCGGCGTAATGCTTGAGATCGCGATAGCAGCCGATAGTAAACAAATCCCACGCCGCGCCTTGATCGTGCGTAAAGATGAGATTTTCCGGACGGGCGAGCGCTTTCAAAAAAGCATTCTCCATCTCGCGCTCGCGGTACAGGTCGGTCTGCTTGCCGGGCAGCGCCAGAAAGATTTCGACGTGAAAGAAACCTGCGCCGGTGAAAGTTTTTTGCACTTGCGCGAGCAGCGGCCCATCGACAAAAATTTCTTCGTGCCATGCGGCCAATTCATAAAATTTTTTGGCGAATTGATCCTGCGGCAGTCCGGCTTTTTCAGCCGCTTGCTTGCGCTTGGCAATGCGATCCGGTTTAAAATATTCGCTGTAGCTTTCCATCGGGAACAGAAACATCAAATCCCATTGGTCGCCCTGGCTGTGGCGCATCCAGAATGGCCGAAGATCACCTGCGGCGTCGTAAACCGGCATGCGCTCTTTGTACAGCGCGATAAGATCGAGCAATTTCCCCGGCGCAGCTCGCACGAACATGGCTTTGTAGAGATAATCGGCACGGGCAGTTGTCACACCGAGAACGACTATCGCGAATAAGAGAAGGCGGCGCATGGCTCTCCTTGATTCAATTTGAGAAAGGTCACTATGTGATTTGAGTATAACAACGGATTGTACGGATTCTGCCGATTAGTGATCTTTGCAAAAGCTAAAGAAGACGTTCTTCAGGATGAATCCGTTTTGTTTCCGACAAATACCGTGAATTTTAAAAAGATTTCTCCGAAATGGCAGCTCTTGAATTTGGCTATTTTATTTGACTAGCGCACCAACATCATCCGTTTTGTTTGTATAAATTCCCCTGCCGTCAATTTGTAAAGATAAGTCCCGCTGGCGACAGGCCTGCCCTCGACATCTTTACCGTCCCAATGCACCACATAATCACCGGCCGGCTGTTCCGCGTTTACTAATGTTCTCACTGGTTTTCCCATCAAATCAAAAATCGTCAATACCACGTGATGCCGGTTGTTTGTGATTTGATACCGGATTGTGGTTTCAGGGTTGAATGGATTCGGATAGTTTTGCAGAAGCGCAAACGTGCCCGGCAAAGTTGCCGTCGGCTCTTCGACATCAACCGAAACTTTTTTTAGCAAGCGCAGATCGTCGAAATAAATCGTGCCCTCGGCGGCGCTGCCGGAGTTGTAAGTAAGCTGAATGCTGTCAAATCGCAGCGTGCCGTCGAGCCTGCCGTCGCCTATCCACGTGCCGGTGCCGTCGGCCGTCATATCCCAAGAAACTTGGCGCCAGCCGATCCAGTCGATGGTGTACCAGGGACTAACTTCGTGATTCGCCGCGCTTTCAATGGGAATATTGTCATCGACGGCGAAACGAAACTTGTTGCCGCTGCCGTCGCCGAAAACATAAACCTGCAAAATGTAGCTGCTGTTGAACAACACCTGCCGCGGCGGTCCGCCGGACAGATACTCGCGAATCAGCCACACGCCGGCACTTGTATCCCAGCCATAATTGATTTGCATCGACGTCGTGCTTGACGTGAGCAGATTGACGATGTTTGCATTACCGTCGCGGCTCGTCTTCTCGGTAACGATGCCCGTCGTGCTGCCGCTTTGTTGCGGCACGAACCAATTGCTATTGAGATTGGAATCGAAGTTGTCGATGTTGGTTGTTTCAAAAGAGGCATTGCCGGTGGTAAACCTGAACATTTGCTGGCTGGCAATCTTGTTGCCGAAAACATCTTGCAAACCCGGAAAGATTCTGGCGATAAAAAGCCGGCCGGAGGTTAAAGGCTGCGCCGGAAAAAAACACAAGACGCTTTGGCTGCCAACGATATAGTGCTTCAGCGTTCCGCCGACTGTGGGAACATCCCGGAACTGCTCCAAGTTAAAAGTGCCCGCGATGATGGAAGCCGGATCGAGCGCTTCGTCGAATCTCATATTCAAGATCGGATGCGATTCAACGTCGACGCTATTGTCCCGCGGATAAACAGAGGTTAAAATCGGGGCGCGCAAATCCGGCGGCCCGGTTTTGAAGTGCAGGATAAAATCATCGCCGCCGCTGCCGTCGCCATTGCCATCGAGCAAATGCCCGTATTGGCCTTTGGCGCTTCCGGCTATCGTCAGCGTATAATCGGTTTCAGTTTTCAAGCTGTCTTTACGGATGCGCAAGCGGGTGTTGTTGTTCGACCAAAGAAAAGTTTTGGCCGCGTCCGGCGCGAGCGTGAGCGCGGCTTCCACCGAGGCCGTATTCATCCGGCGGCTGAAATCAATGAAGAGATCATTCCATGCCGGATACCTCGTATCGTCCGGCACGGGCGCTGTCGCAACTATATAAGGAGGAACTTGGGAAATTGTTTTAGGATCTGTGAAAGTAAAAAAAGTGTCGGCCACCACCACCTGCAAAGTATCGCTTTCATAATCATCCGCCTCAATGATCATTTGGTGCGTGCCTTTGGGGACGTTCTCAAAATAATAGAAACCGTTATGGAGCAAATTCGGATCGCTGGAGTATTTATTGAATAATGAAGCGTATGAATCGGTGGTGTAAGTCTGTCCATTCAATTTGAGGCGCGCGCCGTTGAGTGGTGTGCCCGTTTCGAGGTCGGAAATGATACCGGCGCAAATGCCTTTGGCAGGACGCGCGATAGCATGGAATTGCAGAATCGACCAGAAAAGCGTTTTGGCTTCCAGTTTTTTCCATTCGGCGTTCATATTGCGTTGGTTCTGCGCCGGATTGGTGTGAAAGCCGGCTTCGCTCAGCTCGGAGGGCATCGTGCTCTCGCGGTTGACGTGCAGATAGGGGCCGTTGGAAGTGCAGCCATAAAAGCTGCAATCGCCGATGGAGCCGCGCGTTGTCGTTCGCATGCCGCGCGTCAGCAAATTGACGATATGCGCGCTCATCTCTCTGCCGCCGTTCGGGATTTTCTCCCGGCCATCGCGATATTGTCCCCAGAGCAAAAGCGTGCTGTTGGCGGTGGATGATCCCGCATCGCTGTGAATGGAGTGATACCATGCCGCGCCAAGACTGTTGGCGTGATCGGTTCTTTGCGTCAGACTGACGCTTTGTTGATCGTTGGTGCGGGAGATATAGACTGTGTCGATATCGGTGGTTTGCAACAGCATGTCGCGCAAGGCAAGACCGACGCGCAAAACTTTCTCGGCTTCGGAATAGCCATAAACTCCCATATTTTCTTTCTGGCTGTGGCCAGGATCGATATAAATGTTCCATCCGGCCAGCCCGGTAACTTGCGCGGAGAGGTTGCTGGCGGAAAAAATAACAACGGCTAAAACGAGGATATGCCACTTAAGGATTAAAATATAAAACAGCGTTGTCATTGCGAGGCGCTTTTTGCCGAAGCAATCCGTTGATTTTGAAAAGATTGCTTCGCTGAGAAACGCTCGCAATGACTTTACAAACTTATCCTGAGTGAGTATAGTCAATCTCATTTCGCAACTCCTTTTCAAATTCGATTCACCTGGAAACTTCCAGCACATAAATCACCCCTTCATGCATGACGTCGAAAGCAATTTTCTTGCTGTCGGCTGACCATGACGGATTCATCTCCAACTTGTCACCGGTCACGGTAAGTGGCGTTTTTTCCTGGCCGTCGCGGCGGATAACATATAGATCGGAGGCAAGCAGCTTGTGGCCGTCATCTTGCGTGATCATGTAAACCAAATACTCGCTATCCGGCGCCCATTGCGGCCGGTGGCCCTTGCCGAGATCGGTCAATCCCGTTCCATCCGCATTCATCACGTACATGTTGCCGCCCATAATTTCGAAAGCGACTTTTTTTCTATCCGGGGAAGGCGTCATGTTGAGGCATTGCCGACCCTTGATCGGCTCAAAAACTTTGTAGGCGCCGGTGGTAATATCACCGATAGCGATTTTGTCTTCTTTCAAAAAATGGATTTGTTTTTCGACCGCCGTTTTCACCAAGGCCGCGGGCTCGAGGCCGGAGTTGAAAATCTCCAATTTATTGCGATTGTACATGTAAACTTTTTGATCGGCATCGGCCCAATGCGGCAGTCCGGGCATCAGCGTGCGGTAATCCGTGAGCAAGCGCGTCTCATTTTTTTCGAGATCGAACAACTTCACCGCATTGTAGCGAAATCTTTTCTCATATTTTGCCACGCGGCTGACGATCGCATTGGCATTGGCCGCCCATTCGAATCCAAAGCCGGCCGCCACTTCTTCGGTGATTTGTCGCGCGCCAGTGCCGTCGGCTTGCATCACCCAAAGCCCTTTGTAATTCGATTCGGTGAACGCGATCATCGCGCCATTAGGCGACCAGCGGGGGTGCATGAGGTATTTGCCGTCACCGCCGATGAGTTTCACCGGTTTTTGGGTCGCCTTCCAGCCGGCGCTCGCGGCACCCGTTAAGGCAAATATGATTAACAAAATAATAGAGACTGATTTTTGCATTATTCATCTCCTTTCCCGTTTGACAATGTGTGCAGATTGCGAAGAAGCTAAAAAGCAGAAAAGCGGGATTGTCGATTTTCTAAGGGGTAAATAAACGCGCTCATTATACGATGCTGGCGCTCAAATCTATCAACTTGTGTGGAATAATTTTGAGGTTTCGAAAGTGGGGATCGCTTGTAACAAAAAACTGGCAGTTATGATGTTCGGCAATCGCAACGTGAATCGCGTCCATGCCTTTGAGGTTCTCCGATTTGGTCAATGTGAGGGCATTTTTAAAGACGGCGGAGTAGTTCTTGAGTGCCTTCAGCTTCTGGATGATGTTGCGGTAAATTTGAACTAAATGGTCCTGATTTTCCTTGAGAGGTTTGGCCAAAACTTCAAGCACAACGACATCGGAAGTACAAAAAGTCCACCCGTCTTCCGCGAGTGCCTGCAGATTCGCGTCGATGACTTTTTGATATTCAAGTAAACCCTCGACCCTGGCAATCCAAACACAAGAGTCAATATATGCGAGTTTCATGTTGGTCCCCTGAAGTCTCTAATGGCTTCAAGAATTTCATCAAACCGGCGTCGAGGAATATCAAGGCGATCTGCTTCGCTGAGAATAGTCGCTATCGCGCTCCAATTTGATAGAGATTTAGTTTTGTCCCTTATAACGATCCGAACTTTTTTGCCGCTCAAGTGTCTTGGGGCCTGGGCCACAAGCGTGCCATCTTCTTTTACTTCGGCATCCAGTATCATAAGTTCATCTCCGTTATCGTGACGCACTCTTTGGGGGTTCATTTCAGATCATAATGCAAGCATTTTTCTTCACCTTAATTTAGCCACAAAGTTCAAATAATGCAACCGCTTTTTTACGTTTTTATTTCCAGCCGAGATGTCCCAGCGCGACAGCAATGGTTGTGCTGTCTCCCTGCATGCGGCGGACTTGATTCAACACTTCAGGAAAGTCGCGTTCCAATTTTTGCAGTTCTGCCAAAGCGCTTGGGGGATTGATGCCGATGCGGTTGCCGGTTTGCGCCGCGGCGACCAAAATTTCCGGCGACCACTCTTTCGTCCATAAGCTGTTAAGTAACGGCATGACGCGACGCAATCGCGCTAATTTCCCCGGAACGCCATCGAGAAGCTGATCTTGGGCTGCGACCGCAATGGGCATATTAATCAAGACTTCTACTTTCTCAGTGACACGAAATTTTGGAAGAGAGATGATGGACATCAGCTCATCGCCGTCGTACCGCCAGCTCGGCACGGTTTCTTCACGCGAAAACTCAACAGGCTGATTGTTGCACGACACCGCCTCGGGCGGCCATGCGTCGGGCAGCCGGATTTCATAAGCGCGCTCGATGAGCATGTTGGAATAACCGCCTTGCACCGGAAAAATTTCGATCTTCCACGTTCCGTCGTTGCGCTTCGCATGGCGAACGGCCGTCCAGGCCAACGCCTCGTGCTTGTATCCGGACGAGTTGCCTTGATCTTCATAAATTCGACTCGAGCCGGAATCGCCGGGGAAGATCGTGAGAATAAACGGATCGACCGGCTTCTCGCCGGTGTTTCGCCTCTTCGGCTGCATGGGAATGATCGAGCCGGCTTTGACGTAGAGTGGGATTTCATCGACGGCGAACGCGCGCTCCACGACTGCCGGGCCTTGCAAATGTTTGCCGGTGAACCACTCGATCCAACTTCCTCCCGGCAACCAAACTTTTTTCGTCGCCAAAAGATTGTTCGGCGACACCGCTTCGGCAATCGGCGCGACGAGCAGGTTCTCGCCGAACATGTATTGATTCTTAAATTCGTAGGCCGCCTCGATTTCAGGATATTCATAATACATCGGGCGGCAAATCGCGATGCCGGTGTCATAAGCTTGTCGCGCCGCCGTGTAGATATAAGGAATGAGCGCATAACGCAGCAGAAATGCTTCACGCATATTCAGGAAAGCCTCGGTTGGATACGCCCAAATGCGGCGCTCGGCTTTCGGATTTTTCGTCGTGTGCGTTCGGAGAATCGGACTGAAGACACCAAACTGAATCCAGCGCGTGTAAAGCTCCGGCGAGACTTCGCCGGGCATGTGGCCGCCAATGTCGTGGCTCCAATAGCCATAGCCGACGTTCGCCGCCGTCGCCGTGAAGTATGGCTCGAACCCCAGCATCTCCCAAGTGGAAGCTGCATCGCCGGAGAAGCCGATTTGGTAACGATGATTGCCCAAGCCGCCCCAGCGATGAAAGATCAGCGGGCGCGCTTTGCCGCGGCGTTCCATGTCGGTGAAATGAACGTAGTTGAGCCACCACGTGGGATTGAGTCCGGGCACTTTGGTGATATGTTGCTGCTGCCAATCGAGCCACCAGAAATCCACGCCATGCTCTTCCAAAGGATAGTGCATGATCTTCAAATAATTTTCAGCGAAATGCTTATTCGCAATATCGAATGGGACGTATTTTTGTGTGGCCGGATCCATGCCCATCGCACGCGCCATTTCGGGATAGCGCTCTTCGTGCGGTTGAATGCCGGAAGCCGGGTGCAGATTGAGCGGCGTTTTGAGTCCCTTGCTTTCCGCCCACTTTAAAAATCCGGCAGGATCGGGAAAATAATTTTTGTCCCACGTGTAGCCCGTCCATCCCAAGCGCTGTCCGGCTTGATCGACGCGATTATCCGCCCAACGCAAATTGAAGGTCAAATGCCAATCCATGTCGATCACCAAAACATCCAGCGGCACATCGTGAATTTCAAACTCGTGTACGAGCTGCTTGAATTCCTGATCCGTGTAAGCCCAATAACGCGACCACCACGTGCCGAAGGCAAAACGCGGCGGCATGGGAATTTTGCCGGCAACCCGGGTGAAGTCATACAGCGCTTTCTTGTAATCGTGGCCGTACGCGAAGAAGTACCAATCTTGCCGCTTACCTGGCGAACGCGGCATCACCCACGGCCAGTCGCTATTGTCAAAAAGCGAGCGCTCGGTATCATCGACGAGCGCCCAACCATCGCGCGATAATAAACCAGGCTCTAGCGGCACGGCGTTATGCACGCCGTCGAGCGTGCGAATCGTGCCGTGCAAATTGCCGCTGTTTTCCATGCCGGGGCGCCAGACCACCGGCTTGCCATTGAGCGTGAATTGAATCTCCAAATTGGTCGAGGTGAATTTGCCCGAGTTCTTTTTGTAGCGCAAATGCAGATTAGCGATTTTGATTTGCAGCCAATCGCCTTTCGTGCTGGTTTTAAACTCCGGCACCGGCAAGCGGCGATTGATGAACACGAGCGAGGCGCGCTCTTCAAAACGGCTGCCCGCGCTCCATTCGAGACGAATGAGCTGCGGGGTGAGCATGGTGAAACGCGCCTGACCGAAGGTGACGATGGCTTGGGGATCGGCGACGGGGTTGCTGGGTTGGGCAAAACCGGATATGGCATTGCCGATAATAATAATCCCTAAAGCAATCGATCTAAAAATACGGTTCTGGTTTGATGGATTGTGGCGGATTCTCATTGCAATCGTTTATACTGTTTTTTTGTCAATCAACGGATTCCTCCCCTCCCACATTCCCTCCGACGCCACCGGCACGAAGCGCGCGAACAGTTCCTC
>JBOHQZ010000179.1:0-9623 GCA_050732275.1 bacterium | reverse complement strand
GGCGGCGAAGAATGCCAATGCGCCACGTGGCAGCAATCTGCAGAAGATCGGCGGCTTCTACGCGACCGGCATGGATTCCGCCAAAATTGAAGCCGAGGGCATGACGCCAATTGCGGCAGATTTGACGCGCGTTGCTGCGCTGCAATCGCCAGATGAATTGCAGAAGGAGATCGCCTGGTTTCATCAATACACCGTGCCGGCGATTTTCAATTTCTTCTCCGGTGATGACGACAAGAACAGCACGCAGGTGATTGCGCAAATTTATCAGGGCGGCTTGGGCTTGCCCGATCGCGATTACTATTTCAATCAGGACGAGCGCACGCAAAAAATTCGTGAAGATTATCTCCAACATATTGCGGCGATGTTGCGTCTTGCCGGTGACGACAGCGTCACTGCCACAGCAAGCGCGAAGACGGTGATGGCGATTGAAAAGCAATTGGCGCAAGCTTCTTCGACCAACGTCGAGCTGCGCGACTCGGAAAAGAATTACAATAAGCTGACGCCGGAGAAACTCGCAGCTCTCGCGCCCGAGCTGAATTGGAAAAACTATTACGCCAATTTGGGCATTGCCGCGCCGAAGGAGATCAACGTCGGCCAGCCCAAATTTATGCAAGCCGCCGCGGAGATGCTCAAAACCGTGCCGCTCGCTGAGTGGAAAGTTTATCTGCGCTGGCATCTCGTTTCTAATGCCGCGCCGTTTTTAAGCTCGTCCTTCGTCAATGAAAATTTCAAATTCTACGGCACGACGCTGACCGGCGCAAAGGAGCTGCAACCGCGCTGGCGGCGCGTGAAAGACGTGACCGACGGCTTGCTCGGCGAAGCGTTAGGTGAGCTGTTCGTGGCAAAGAAATTCAGCCCCGAAGCTAAAGCGCGATGCAAGGAGATGGTGAATAATCTCATCGCTGCGTATCGCAGCCGCATCCTGCGGCTGGATTGGATGGACGACGCCACGCGCCAAGCTGCGCTGCACAAGCTTTCAACGTTCGGCGTGAAGATCGGTTATCCCGATATCTGGCGCGATTACTCGGCGTTGGAGATCGACCGCACTTCTTATTTTGAAAATCTCAAACGCGCCACGCTTTTTGAAACGCGGCGGCAGTTGAGCAAAATCGACAAGCCGATTGATCGCAACGAATGGATCATGACCCCGCCGGCGGTGAATGCTTATTATCGCTCGACGCGCAACGAGATCGTTTTTCCTGCCGGCGTTTTGCAGCCGCCGTTTTTCGACGCGCATGCTGACGACGCAGTGAATTACGGCGGCATCGGGGCGGTGATCGGCCACGAGCTGACGCACGGCTTTGACGACGAAGGCAGCAAGTACGACGCGGAAGGCAATCTGAAATCGTGGTGGTCACCGGAGGTGAGAAAGAATTTTGAAGAACGCGCGCAAATGGTGGTGGAGCAATTCAACAACTTTTTGGCAATCGATACGCTGCACGTGAACGGCAAGCTCACGCTCGGCGAAAATATCGCTGATCTCGGCGGCCTTGCGATTGCCTACGAAGGGTTGATGAAGGCGCTCGAAAATAAAAGGGTGCAACCGCTCGATGGCTTCACGCCGGAGCAGCGCTTCTTTTTGTCGTGGGCGCAAATTTGGCGCGTCAATTATCGGCCGGAGAGCATGCGGCTGCAAGTGCTCACCAACGTTCACGCGCCAGGCAATTTCCGCGTCCTCGGCCCGCTCGCGAACATGCCGGAATTTTATCTGGCGTTCAGCGTTGCGGAAACGGATGCGATGTTTCAGCCCGAAGCGCAACGCTCGAAGATTTGGTGATGAATTGTTGTCAGCGCAGAAAAAGGAAAAAATTTTTGCTCACGGAAAACAACTCACTGAAACAAGCTGAAAAACTTCCGTGAGCTGTTCCATTTCCGTGCGCCATCCAAGCTTTTTCCTTTTTAAGATGTCATGCTGGAAGCATCTTTTTTAAAACAAGCATTGTGCTTGACAACAAAAAAGATCGTTCCACGATGACATGAAAAAGTTACTTGGTGTTTTAACTTCACCAACCGGAGTCAAAAGTATTCCGGTATAAAAAGAGGCTGTCATTCCGTAGGAATCTTTTTTCATTTCGAGCACTGTGCTAGTGCGAAAAAGATTCCTTCAGAATGACACGCAAGTGGAGAACTAAATAGTTAAAAGAGATGATGAAAAAGCTCGCTGTAAACGCCGCCTTTGCACTGGCTGTTTGCGTGAATGCAAACGCTCAGGTTTTGGTCGTCGCCTCGAACGAGGAACATCACGCCGCGCTGGTCAATCCGAATAACGGCGAAGTTTTCGCCAAACTCCCAACCGGTAAAGGGCCGCATGAGATCGCTGTCTCGCCGGATGGTGCGTTAGCTTATGTTGCTAATTCGGGGCCTCGCGGAGAACCTGGAAATACCATCACCGTTCTCGATCTCAAAACCCGCGCTGTGAAAACAATTTTCGATCTCGGGTCGTACACACAGCCGCACGACCTCAGAGTCAGCCGCGACGGTTCTCTGCTGTGGGTTGCTTGCGCGCCGGCGCAAAAGATTTTGGAGATCGACGCGCGCAGTGGAAAAATTCTAAAAACTTGGGAGACGAAGCAAGAAGGCGGCTGGATGCTCGCACCTACGCCGGATGATCGAAAAATTTATGTCGCGAATCTCGAGGGCGGCAGCATCACTGTCATTGATCGAATGGCCGGCGCGGTTCGCACTCTCCCATTTCGCCAGGGCGCGATCGGCATCGATTGCTCTCCCGACGGGCGCGAAGTGTGGGTGAGCAGCATGAATGAAAACGTCATCGCGGTTGTCGATAATGCCACCGGCCAAATCGCCGCCACGTTCGATAGCCAGGGTAAATCGCCGGTGCGTGTCAAATTCTCGCCGGATGGAAAAAAGGTGCTGATCGTTCATGGTGAAGGCAAAGAACTTTCCGTCTTCGATGCGGCGAAGCGACGGTTGCTCACAGCGATAAAGTTGGCTGATTCGCCGAAGGTCATCACCTTGTCGCGCGATGGCCGGTGCGCTTTTTTGACCAATCCCTCGGCTCATAAAATGACCGTTGTTGATTTGACGGCCAACCAAGTGCTGGATACATTTCCCGTCGGAAAAACTCCGGATGGAATTGCCTGGTCTGATCATTAGCAAAACGTAGTTGCCTTCACCGTCGCGTTTGTAAATTGAATGACAATATACATGATTCCTTTGCGGCGTCGTATAAAAACTAAATCTTGATCGGTTCGATAGTAAAGATTTATTAATATGAAAAACAATAGAATTGGACGCGCCCTGCAGCATTACCCTTGGGATTACATGTTGCTGATTTTTGTCGCTTGGGGTGTGCCAGCGGCGTATGGATTGCTGAATAGATATTTTATTGGGTACATGACGTATGAAAGCATCGTAGTCGAGCAATCATACGAGGCATTGGAAGTAGCAATTGAGGTCTTGTTAGAGATGGTCCCGTTGGCCGTCTTAGCGCTGGTTGCTAGAAATATGGAAAACAAACGTAACGTATATTCGATAGTCCGATTTGCTTGCGCTGTTCAAATCATCATTACTGCGATTTTTGTGCTAATCTCATTATCCTACACGAAAGGATTTATTGACTGGATCAAAACACCGGAGTCTGCCCGCAATCTCGCAGAACAGTATTTTCGAATCAAGGTATTCGCTGTGCCTTTCCAAACTGTTGGATTGATATTCCTTATTGCGATCAAATCGCAACGTCGTGGATGGCTTGCTGCTGGATTGTCCTTCATCGGAGTGTTCGTTAATTTTGTTTTAGACGCTATATTCATATCGAATTATTCTTTTTCGCTGAAACTCGGTCTCATTGGCTCAGCCTGGAATAACGTCATATCCAACTCCGTGCTCGTTCTAATAGCTGGCTTTGCTTTCGTGCTAATTACTAAAACTGCCCACCATCAGTATAGTGAAACTAGTCCATTTGTTCGGAATCGGGTTTTTAAACTCGGCGTATGGTCTGGTTTGGAGTCATTCATCCGAAATCTTGGCTACATCGTTGGGGTGGTGGCTGTAGTCAACTTCATTGGAGCCAAGGAACCGAACGCGATAGGCGGCTACAACACAGCAATGTCAGTCATGTGGGCTGTGACATTAATTCCCATACTTGCTTGGACAGAAGCGACCAATATAGCAATAGGAAACGCATACGGGAAAAGAGATAAGCTTGCAATGAAGGACATACAGCTTGTCTCAATCGGCGTTATGTCTCTCTACATGTTTGCATGGACCGTTGTGGGCTCGGGGATTTGGGTACAATTCTCATCCTGGCTAAACTCAGAAATGAGTAGTGACGTGGTCAGCTATTCACAGACCACATTCAAATATCTCATTCTACCATACACACTATTCGCGATTGGCTCTGGCATCAAAGCTGTTTTCATCGGCACAGGACGATTTTATTTCGTATTCATTGCATCAGCCGTAGTCAATGTGATGATCTACATACCATTGGGATTATTCGTTAGAACCGGTATTCTCAATTTATCTTATACCCAGTTCCTTCTCGCAACTATTATGGTGTTTGTTACGGATTTCATTATTGTATTTTCCATGTTATTAACTCATGGCTACAAGAAACTTGATTTCAAGTTTGTGGTTTGAAAAAAATTCGTGTTTACGGAAAATGAATCCTGCAAATAATATCAAAAATTCTTTCAAAGCCGCTTTGTTGTTTTATGCCGCAAGCGCCATCGCGCAAACACCGGCTATATGGAATGGTTTACCGAAAGGCGCATACGAGGTTGGATTCAAATTTGAACGGCAATTCGATCATGCCAGGCCTTTTCAAAATAAATACGATGAAAATGGCAAGATCGTGAAGAATCGCGCTCGACCGATGCAAATGTTCGTTTGGTATCCTGCTGCACGCGGCGCGAATCCAAAACCTTTGCGGTATGAAGAATTCCTGTTTTTGAATGATACCGAAACGGAGTCATGGCGATGGACTGACGCGCAAAAACTTGCGTTGCGGCAAAAGGACGGCGAAGAAAAGCAAATATCCGGCGCAAGCTGGGAGGCCATACTGGCGCTTGAAACGGCAGCAGTGAGAGATGCCAAAGCCGCCGCAGGAAAATTTCCGCTGGTGATTTTTGGCACGGGCGGTGGCACGGGTGGCCACGTTTATTCGGTGTTGTGCGAATACCTGGCGAGTCACGGCTACGTGGCGGTGGCGTTGACGGCGCTGCCGCTGAAAAAAGGCGAGCGCTGGCCGTTCGATGCGAGCGGCATCGATGCGCAGATGCGCGATCTGGAATTTGTCATCAACTATGCGTATCGGCTGCCATTTGTCGATGCAGATAAATTGGCACTGGCGTGTTGGAGTGTCGGCGGCGTTACGCAAGCCTTGCTGCAAATGCGCAACAGCGATGTCGATGCTCTGATAAGCTTGGATGCCGCAACCGGCTACGAGTATGGCCGTGATTTGTTGAAGCAGTCAATCTTTCTTGATTTTAAGAACATGAAAGTGCCTTACTTGCATGCGCACGGTGAAGGGCCGGTGCGCTACAACGTGCCGAAGAATTTTGAATATTATGACAGCTTGTCGATTGCTGAGGCGTACCTGCTAACCTTCAAGCAATTGGGTCATGCGGATTTTTTGCCCTGCTACGGCGCCGTTCCACACACCATATTGAAAACCGAGCGCTCGGCAGCGGTGACTTCCGGTTTCAAAGTGCTCTGCCAACACGTGCTGAATTTTTTGAATGCGTATGTGCGAGAAGATAAAAATGCGTTGGCGTTCTTGCACAACGATCCTGAATCACACGGGCTTTCCAATGAGGTCGTTTCTCTTCGGGCTAAACGCAAGAAACAGGCACAGGCGGCCGGCAACGGCTTCGTGCAAGTCAGCGGCGGCAAGCTTTATTTCGAGATCGCCGGCGAGGGCTGCCCGCTGATTTTGATTGGCGGCAGCGGCTCGATGGATTTACGGCAATGGGACGACCAGTTTAAGTTTTTCCAACAAGAATTCAAAGCCATCCAATATGATCCTCGCGGCGTGGGAAAATCAGATTTGCCGGCGGCTTCATTTTCCCACGTCGAAGATTTGGAGGCGTTGTTAAATTTTCTCGAAGTCGATAAAGCCGTATTGATGGGACTTTCCTCCGGCGGCGGCATCGCGCTCGACTTTACTTTGACTCATCCGCAAAGAGTGCTTGGGCTTGTCCTGTCGGCTCCGGTTGTGAACGGCTACAAATTCTCAGCCGAGCAGCAACAACGAGTCGCCTCATTTGCCAATGCCGCACAGCGCGGTGCCGAAGCGTATGTCAAAACTCTGTTGGAAGATTCTTTTTTTATTCCGGCTCCCCAAAACCCCGAAGCGCGAAAAGGCGCCCAAGCTCTCATCACAGAAAATTTCCGGCCCTTTGATTTCAGCTTGATCAAACAATTGGATCCACCCACGATTTCGCGCCTTGCAGAAATAGACAAGCAGGCTTTGTTGCTGATCGGCAATCTCGATCATCCCGACGTGCAAAAGCGCACAGAGTTTTTGGAGCGGTCGATTCGCGGCGCGAAGCGGGTGACGATCAATAATGCCGGGCACCTCGTGAACTTGGAAGCGCCTCGTGACTTCAATCGCGCGGCTCATGAATTTCTTGTATATTTGAATTGTCATGATTAAAAAATAGCGCGGACTTTCTTGCCCGCGATGTGCATGTGTACTCAAAAGCTCCCTCAAAAAAGATCATGATATGAAAACACATCCACTGTCTGCAATAATTATTTCATGTCTTTTGGCTTGCTCTTCATACAAGAACAATCCTGATGAAGTGCAAAGCCGAGAGGTAACCATTGTTACCGAAGATAAAGTGACGCTCAAAGGCACTTATTATTCGGTTGACAAACCTGGCCCAGGCATTCTGTTGTTGCACATGTGTGTGGACGGAACGGATCGTCGCGTGTGGAACAACCTCGCGACGAAGCTGGTGGCAGAAGGCTTCCACGTGCTGACTTTTGATTATCGCGGTTATGGTCAGAGCGAAGGGGCGTGGCCGAAGTTTCAAGGCATTACACAATTCATGGAAGTTTGTCGAACCGTCATTATGAAGGATGTGGAAGCGGCGTATCAGTTTTTACGCGCGCAAAAAGGTGTGTTACAAGACCGCCTCGGCCTCGCCGGCGCAAGCTGCGGAATATTTTTGGGGGTTGAAACGAGCCGCCTTCATTCTGAAATCCGCGCTTTGGCGCTGCTCTCCGGCCCGCTTGATGAACAAGCTCGACAGTATGTGGAAGTTATGCAGGCGGTTCCGATTTTTTGCGCAGCGAGTCAGGATGACGTTCGCGCTTTTGAAGCGATGAAGCTCGTGTTTGCAGCCTCGAAGCATTCCAACAGCGCCTTCATCCAATACAAAGGTGACGCGCACGGCACATTTATGTTTGCGAAAGAACCGGACCTCGAGCGAACCCTCGTCGAGTGGTTCAAACGTTGGCTGTGAGAGATGACAACACATAAATCATGTTATCCGTCGCAAAAAACATATGGCCATTGTCAGTTTTGGGTGCCATTCGTAAAAAGGCCAAAATGGCCGGCGACTTCGGATTTGGCGACAGCAAGGCTTTAACAATTCGTGCAATTCGTTTTCGGAGTAAAATCCATCACGCCGCCGCGCCGGTCGCGCTCGATCTGGCAGCATTCCAAAAACATCGTTTTCAGCATCTGCCGGCCTCGCTGCACGCGCGATTTCGCGCCTGAAAGGGAAAGACCCTGCCGCGCAGCAACCTGCTGCTGCGTCAGGCCCTCTATTTCCGCAAGCATAATGGCTTGCCGATAGGCGGCAGGAAGTTGTTGAATGAAAGGCATGACACAGCCTGCCAATTCGTTTTCAGCGGCCTCATCCTTCTCCGGATTTTGAACGGCGAGAGATTCATCAAACTCTGTTGCCGGCTTTTTCTTGCGATAATGATCGACAATCGCATTTCTGGTTGCCTGGTACATCCACGGCAGCAGCTTCTCGCTCTCCCTAAGCTGATCGAGCTGGCCGTAGGCTTTGGCCAGAATTTCCTGAACCAGATCTTCCGCTGCAACCGGGTCGTTTATCCGTTTGAGGATAAAACGATGCAATCTGGTGCGATACTCGCTCCACATTTGCTCCTGCGATTGTGTCGTGTTCGGATGCATGGAATTGCCTCTGTATCCAGCTTAAAATGAAATTCTCAAGAAAAAGCTTTCTTACGCATCACGTTTCACGAATTACGGAAGACGTAATGCGTAAGTTTTGTCACGATCAAGCGCATCGCGAAGTTTATTGGCAGCCGCAGCTTTGTTGCACATGGGCATTGCCGCAGCAAGAAGCTTTTTCCGCAGGCTCGCAGCAGGTTTGCTGTTTCGCGGGCGAGCAGCACGACGAGGTATCTTGCACTGCGCCGGCAAAGAAGCGTTTTAAATTCTCAGGAACATCCTCGTATGCTGAAGCCGTCTGCGTGGCCGGTTGTGGCGCTTGAAAAACTTCTTGGAGAATCGCTTCCACAATCATGGCAACCGGCGCTTCCGTGTATTCCTGGCCGTGATAAAGCCAGACGCGGCAATTCGTGCCCTCTTCGCAGCCGCACAAATCGGTGCAGGAATCGCATTTGCTCTCGCGCGTTTCCAAAGCGATGTCGCAGCCATTCACGCGGATTGTCGGGGAGGTGACGAATCCGTGCGAGGCCGCCTTCTCGGGCGAATCGATCAGGACTTTGTTTAAATTAACCTCGACGCCGGAAAAATGCAATACCTGCTCAACGGCTGTCAAAGCTTTTTCGAGATTCTGAGCCGTCCCAACACATCTGGTACATGTCTTCAGATCGAGAAAGAGAAAGTCGATATCGATTTTGCGCCGGCCGGAGAGCCGTTCGGTCGAAGCGTTCCGTGTTTGGGTTGTCATTTTTTGTCTCCTTATGTTGATGTTCTTGTCATGGGTTGCTTTCACAGAAGGAGACGCGCGACCCTCCAAAAGGACGCAAAGTTTTTAATCAATTTTTGGAATGTTCGAGAACCCTTACTAAGGATTTTGGGATTGCAGGGGGCATGTCATTTTAGATGCAATCAGATGCGCGGGTTGCTCGATTTAACGCACGATAAGCATTTTCTTTATCGCCAAAATATCACCCGCTCTTAATCGATAAAAATAAACGCCGCTCGGCAGGGCCACGCCGCGATCGTCTTTACCATCCCAACGCAATACAAATTCCCCGGCTTGTTGATCCTGCTCGACCAGCATTCGAACCCTTTGCCCTAGAATAGTATGAATACTCAATTCGACTTGGCTTGGATGATGCAGCCGGTATCGAATCAGGGTAGGAGTAGAGTTGACTGGGTTCGGATGATTTTGCTCCAATGCAAAACCGGTGGGCATATTACTCTGTTCGCGCGCAACTGCTGTTGCAGGATTGTATTCATACGCGCCAATGTCGAATGCCCGGCCAACGGGTCGGGAAAGTCCTGTCAAGTCCTTGAGCACATCGTTTAGAGTGATTCCAACGTCAATTGCCGGGCTGCCGGCTTTGAGACGATAATCTTGCGCAGCTGGGTTCACAAAGAGTTGAGCAGGCGTAGCGATAAAAGAGTGGGCGTCGTGGCCCAATGCTTTCCAAGCGGTTAAGCTGATCATACTGTTGCCGCCATCGATGCTAAAGCGATCCACGATGAT
>JBOHQZ010000178.1:0-9693 GCA_050732275.1 bacterium | reverse complement strand
TGACAATGATCACGAGCCAAGTATTTGACATGCGGGATACTCCGCCCGGATATCCCGCATGCCATTATTAGTCCCTTTATAGTCAAATCAGTGCAAAAAAAGCAAAGATTTTTTTGATGAGTTTCATTTCGCTCAATATTTATGCGGCTTTTATGGGGTTTTCAAAAGCCTCCAACTTTTTGATTGCAAGTTGTCTTTAAAATGCAAATCTGTGTAAAAACAAAAAAATTTATCCGCTTAATCAGCTCAATCCGCTTACTATTTTTTGTATGCGGATAAAGCGGATTGAGCTGATTAAACCTGTTTGGTTGCGGCCTACGGCCGTGGGCTCGTCCGCGTTGTGCCTATGAGAATTATCTTTACTGGATGTGGCATGGCAATGACTTGCAATTACATACCAAAAACAGAAATCGAATTGAGTTGACAAAGCTAGTTGGAGTGAGATAACCGCTCGGCACTGGCGAAGGCGTCATTTTTATTCTCGTTTGTATTTTCCTCGATTCATTAAGCTCAACCTCGTCTAAAGCCCCCTTCGGAATTTATCACCTGGCCTGTTATCCATACGGCCTCATCTGAAACCAACCAGCCAATGAGCCGCGCTGCATCATCGGGTTCGCCCCAGCGTCCTAACGGCATGCGCTGCAAAACCGCCCGTTCCAAGTCCGCACTGGGTTGATACGTTTTGGTTGGTCCAGGATTGACGGAATTGACGGTGATGCCTTTCCCAATAAAATAATCCGAGAGACTGGAGGTCAATTGATGCAGCGCGCCCTTCGAAGCTACATAAGCCAGGTGAGGCATTGGGCCAAGATGCTGGCCGGAAGTCAGCAGAACAATGCTCCCGCCAACTCTGCCGTCATGTTGTCTCGCATATTCCTGAATCAACAACAGGGCCGCACGAACGTTGACCACAAGATGACGATCGATTTCTTCGGAGGTCAATTCGTCCAGCGTTTTGAGCATATCGCGCGTGTGATTGATGATCAAAATATAGACGTGGCCGAATTTCTCAAGAGCCTTTTTCATAACCAAAGCGGGCGATTGCGAATCAAAAAAATCAGCTTCCATAAAGGCAATTCCGGTTCCATAACCTGCCAATTCTTTTACAAGACTCTCGGGATCACAAAGCTCGTCGATGGAAGGAAATTGTCGATCATAAGGAGAGAATGAATGCAAGAACAAATCCGCCCCCATCGCAGCCAAGCGTTTGGCAATGCCGTATCCAATACCATTCTTTCGGCTTACCCCGGTGATGAGCGCGGTTCGTCCCTTTAAAGAATTCATCGTCAAAAATCCTCTTGAATTTGTTCCATCGAGATGATTCGCGTGATCAGCTTCTTTTTGTCTATTTCCGAGCATTGCGGAATTTTGTAGATGTCGTCCACCATCTGAGGAATCTCGTCTTCCTTGCTTACGATGATGTATTTCATGTCATTCCCCTGAAACGTCAATTTATAATGCTTGTGGAGTATATTGGTCTTTTCTGCAAGGGACTCAGGCCGGCAGAAATCATCTTCCGAAAGCATGGGCTGGACTTCCGAGGGGATTAACTGATTGCCGATCGTATCGTCCGCGAATGGCACATACCTCCACTCGCGTTCATCATAAAATGTCACCTTATCATCGTTTTCTATCTTTAATGATTTGCCATCATAAGGTTTGGCGTAAAAAAAGAGCGCGGTTTGGGGATTAAACTTCAAGCAGCCACAGCGATGCAGGGTGTTCTTTTCAGGCAAGGAGTTGTAGATCTCAACAATGACTTTTGCACAGATCGAATCAGGATAAATATAATGAATCGGGCTTATGCTCTTCTTTTTGCCCCATTCTTTTTGCAGACCCAAAGCATAACAGCCATAGATTCTGGAATGTTTTTCGGTTTGCGACAGAGGAATGTCGCAGAAGCTTACCATCGGTACGCCAAGACATTTGGGCAAGCCGAACATTTCAAGATTCTCACGCGCATAGTGCGGCCGAAACCCTCGTTCTCGAATAATGCTTCTTAAGGCATCGAAGGTTTTAGTGAAATGAAAAAGCGAGGCTGAACTAAGCATAGGAAATTCCCTCGAATTTTAATTTCCAGTATAAATAAAAACACTTTTCAACTCACTATAATGATCCAGCGCCGCCATTCCCAACTCACGTCCGACGCCGCTGTGCTTGACGCCGCCGAACGGCGCTTCGAGGTGAACGCTGCTGCCGGAGTTGATGGAGAGCACGCCGGTTTCGACGGCGCGCGCCATGCGCAACGCGCGCTCGATATCGCGCGTCCAGATCGAGCCGGAGAGGCCGTAGAGGCTGTTGTTGGCGATGGCGACTGCCTCGGCTTCGGTATCAAAAGAAATGGCCACGAGCACTGGCCCGAAGATTTCTTCCTGTGCGATTTTCATCTCCGGACGAACGTTGCCGAAGAGGGTTGGATTCAAATACGCGCCTTTTGCCAGTGGTTCAACCTCCGGCGCTTTGCCGCCGCACAAGAGCGCCGCGCCTTCTTGCTGACCAGCATCGATATAACTTTGCACGCGCTGGCGATGGCTCAAGGAGATCAGCGGACCCATTTCGGTTTTTTCATCGAGCGGATCGCCTACTTTCACTTTCTGGAAATGTTCGGTCAATTGCGCCATGAATGCGTCGTAAATCGAACGCTCGATGAGCAAACGGCTGCGCGCGCAGCAATCCTGTCCGGAATTTCCCAACAAGCTCGAAGCGGCTGAGGGCAACGCGCGCTCCAAATTAGCATCGGCAAAAACGATGTTAGCGGATTTGCCTCCCAACTCCAGCGTCACGCGCTTGATGTCATCAGCCGCGAGCCTCATTACATGACGGCCAACTTCGGTCGAGCCGGTGAATGAAATTTTGCGTACGAGCGGATGACGTATCAATGCCTCACCGGCTATTGAGCCTTTGCCAGGAACAATATTTAACACACCGGCAGGCAAGCCCGCCTCGAGAGCCAGCTCGCCCAAGCGCAGCGCAGTGAGTGGCGTGGTCTCAGCCGGTTTGACGACGACGGTGTTGCCCATCGCCAACGCCGGCGCGACTTTCCACGAGGTGAGCAAGAGGGGGTAATTCCACGGCAGAATCAAGCCGCACACGCCGATTGGTTCACGAAACGTCAGGCTCACGCCGGGCGCTGCAACCGGAATCGTGTTGCCGCCGGTTTTGTTGATGGCGCCGGCGTAATACTCAAAGCAATTGGCGACAGTTCCCACTTCGTCGCGGGCGTCGCCGAGCGGCTTGCCGACGTTTTGGCTCTCCAACAGCGCCAGCTCATCGACATGCTCGCGAATCAGGGTGGCAAGACGCAAGAGCAGGCGCGTGCGCTCGCGGCTATTCAGCTTGCGCCACTTGCCCTCACGAAACTCGCGATGCGCGCTTCGCACGGCGGCATCGACGTCTTCGACTCCGCCTTCGGCGACGATGGCAAGCGTTTCATTTGTTGCCGGATTGATCAGGGTCGTGGTGCGTCTCGTGAGCGCGGGCATATTTTTACCGTCGATCAGGAGATATTTTTGCAAAACGGTTTTGTTCATGGCGGTCTCCATCAGAAAAATTTAAAATTGTTGAACGCGTGATGTAAAAACAAGCTTTACTGATAAAACCGCAACACCTTCTCGCCCATTTTATCAGCAACCACGCGCATGAGATCGTTGATCATGAGTTCCGCGGCTTTGGGCTCGCCGGAGGCGTCGAGAAGTTTTTGCTTGTCCTTCGGCAGGTCGTAAATGCTGCCTTGGTAGCGCACCCATTTCGCTTCATCGACGCTATTATCGGAAAGATTTTCACCGCTCAAATAGCGGCCGGTTTCAACGTCCACGATCTGATAGCTGGCGGATATCTGCACCGTTCTCTTGGCCGAATATTCGCGATAATAAACCGGCTCGCGCTTTTCGACCGGCTTGCCCGTGCTGTCTTTGACGCTGTAAACTTTTTCGTGCACCTTTTCCACAAATTTCGGTGAAGCCGTTTCCACCGAAATTTGCGTGATCGTGCCGGTCACGAAAGAGTGAATGCCTTCGAGCTTGCCGATCTCCACGGCTTTGCGCTCGTCCACGGCGCCGGATTGTGACAATTTGTATTCTTGAAAAAGCTGGTCGAGATTCTCGCGGTTGATGAACACGGCGAATTTGAGATTGGCGTTGATGCATTCGCCGAGCAGCTCTTCGGTGAGCAAATAACCGTATTGATTGTTGTAAGAGGTGCGATTGCGAAAAGGCAAAATGGCCACGCGGCGCAAGGCCTTGTCATAAGCCGCTTGCGCGCGCTTCGCCGCATTTTTATAATCAGGCACGGCCGCGTGCGCCTGCTCGAACTTGGCCATGGCCTCGCGATAATCCTTGTTCGCTTCCAACTGCTCGGCCCAACGATAATAAGCTTCCGCGATAAACCGTTTGGCCGCCGGAACATCAGCAGTATAATTCAATGCGCGCTCGTAGCTGCCGATCGCCGCCTGAAACTGTTGCGCCTGCAAATCGTGGTCAGCCCAGCGATAGTATGCGGTCGCGACAAGCTGCTTGGCAGCCGCCATATCAGCAGCATAATTCAACGCCTGCTCGTAGTTGCTGATCGCGGGTTGAAACTGTTGCGTTTGCAGCTCGCGGTCGCCAAGCCGGGTGTGAGCCTGCCAAAGTTTTTCCTTCGTGTCACGATGATAGCCAACGAGTGTGGCTGTTTTTTTGTATTGCGCGATCGCCGGCTCGTATTCACCGCCGGCAAAATGGCGCTCGGCAGTTTCATAGTGATAGGCCGCACCTTTTTCTCGCGCTTGCGCCATGCGACCGGAAACGTCTATCGTTTGCAGGGTGATGTCGTGGCGCAAAAAACGCTGCAAGAGCCCTTGCAGCTCGCCATAGTTTTGCACGGCTTCGATCCACTGCGCGTTGCCTTCGAGCGTTTCGGCCTGGCCGAGCAGCTCTTGATACGCCAATGGCGCGATCTTGCGCAAATGCGCCAAAGGCTCATCGAAGCCCGGTTTTTTATCCAGCGCTTCGAGGTCTTTGCGAGCCGACTCAACATAGCGGCCGGATTTTTCATAAGCCAACGCTTGTTTGTAGGCTTTCTTGTGCGCGCAGCCACTGAGGAGAACTATGCCGCACAAAAACCACATCAGCGCCGGTGATGTTGTGTTCCGCCGTCTCATAGCCAACCTCCTTCCGTATAATGTATAATAATGATGGTAGCGAAAAATACACAAATATTGCTGAAAAGTCAAGGTGCAAATGGCAACCGCCATTATTGTAGTATTATCCTGAAAAAACTAGCACAACCGCGAAAATTTTGAAGGGCAGAATAATGGTTCGGCAGAATGATTAAAAAATTATTCTGCCAAATAATCATTCTGCCTTTTGGCTGCGCCCGTAGGGTTGTGGCGAATGCTGCGCTATGAACTTTTACAGTGAAAAGAAACCCGCAACGAATGAATCATCTTGACAATCTCTGCAAAAATGTTAATTTTTGTTTAATGACTTAAACTCTTGAAAGGTGTATGCCATGAAAAAATTTCATCTGCTTGTTGCGAGTTACTGTCAAGGCCGCCTCATGACCACCAAGCTGTGTTTTTCCTTCATTTTGCTATCGATAGTTTTGACCATCGCCGCCTGCTCCATCCACACCCCTGAAATGAAATTCACCGGTGAGAAGACCGCGCTGGAGAACCAAATTCTCGGGACGTACAATCAAGTCAAAGAGGATGTGTGGATGGTGGCCTCGGTGCGCGCGGCGAGTCCCGACAGCCAGATCACGCTTTCCGATGAGAAGCGCGCCGTACTCACGGCGATTCAGAATCGCGAGTTCAACAAAGACGACATCGACGAGTTTAAGCGCGACGGCGCGGTGGGCGAGAATTCGAATGGCTGGCTGGAAATTCGTCCGCTTCCACGGCTGCAAAAAGATCCCGAATATAAAAAATTGGTGGCGCGCATCGTCGCCGAGGATAATCGCGATCGCCAAATCATCATGCGGCGCATCATCGACATCAACCCGTCAGTTCAGACAACAGATTCGACGGAAGTTGAAAAAGTTTTCGCGAAGCTGAACCGCGACAGCGCTAAATCAGGCGAATGGATTCAAATGCCAGAAGGGGAGTGGGTCAAGAAGAAGTAGCGCTGACAGCGTGTCTGCGTGAAGCGCATATATAATGCAAAAAGGCCGGCTGTGCAGCCGGCCTTTGTTTGTGTACGACCAAGTGATCACGTTTTTTTAGGTGCCACTTTCTTGCGGGTAAATTCGGTGCGGCCTTCCACCTCTTTGCCGGTGGGATCTTTCACCTTGAAGGTCATGACCATATTGTCTTCGCTGATTTTCTCAATGGTGCGCGTCTCGGTGCCCATTGGGCTTTCCCAGGTCATCGTGACGGTGTCGCCTTCCCGCTTGCCGATGCCTTTGGAGACGCCGCGCCAGTTATCAAACCAATAGCCGTTGAAATCGCTGCTCATGGGATGAAGGGTGAAAACGCCCATGCCCTTGTAGACCGTGTTTTTCATTTTGTCCATGTCTTCTTTGGACATCTTCGTAGCCTCGGACATGGCCTTCAAGAATTCTTGGTTCATCTCCGTCCACTTTGAAGTGTTGTGGACGACGACAAACTGATTGTCCAATCCCCATTCGATTTTTTGCCATTCCTGGGCTTTCCCCATAGACGATGTGGTCCAGCCTTCCCAATCGCCGATCATCCATTTGTAAAAGTCATCTTCGAGCGGATTGGGCGGAGTCATCGGCATGGCCTCTTTGGCCGTTTCTTTTTCTTGCGCAAATAGTGGGAACGCCGCAAGGGCAAGCAACAAGACGAGAATCTTTCTCATAAAGCCTCCTAAAAAGTTTAAAATGGAAAGATATGGGGGTAAAAAAGAACCAATAAAAAGATACACAACTCTTTTTGAAAAGTCAAGGAGCGAAAGATATGAAGGCCAGACATGGAATCAGCTTGACAATTTCTACAAAAATGCTATTTTATGTTTTTGGAAAGAAAGACCATGAACCCATCCAGCGACATGCGACAAAATGCTCACGCGGTCATCATCGGCATCAACGAATATCAGGATCAAAAAATACCGAACTTGACGTTTGCCCGCGCCGATGCTGAAGGCGTTTATCAAATCTTGACCGATCCGGAACTGGGGCGCATTCCGCCTGACAACGTCATTTTGCTGCTTGATCAGGAAGCCACCCAACGCAATATCCGTTCTGCCATCGGCACGAAAATTCCCAAACGTGTGGGTGAGCAAGACATCGTTTACATCTATTTTGCCGGACACGGCTCACCGGTCATCAATCCCAAAAGCCGCTCGCGCGATGGCATGGAAAAATATCTCGTGCCCACCGATGCGGAGTTGGACGACTTGCGCGCCACCGGTATCTCGATGGACGAGATTCAGCGATTTTTCGGCTGGATTGAATCGAAACAGGTAATGTTCTTCATTGATAGTTGTTACAGCGGCGAAGCCGGCGGCCGCACCTTTCAAAGCCCGCATTATAAAGGCCGGCATTTGCTCTCTGCCGAATTTTTGGAGAACCTCGCCAGCGAAGGCCGTTTGGTGGTCACGGCGTGCGACGTGAATGAAGTTTCCCTCGAAACACCGGACATCGGGCACGGCTTGTTTACCCATTATCTCATCGAGGGCTTGAAAGGCGTTGCTGACAAAGACCAGGACGGTCTGGTTACGATTCACGAATTATATGATTACGTTTATGAACAGGTCTCTCAGCACGCCCGCAAGCTGGGCGGGAGCATGCATCCCATTCAGAAAGGCTCGATCAAAGGGAAAATCTTTTTGACGCAGTACGAGACGGCCGCCCAAAGACAGGCGAAGCCACTGCACGCCTAGGCGCAAAACCTTTACCAGGACGGGAAGCTTGGCGAGGCGTTTGAATTGTGGCAACAGGTCATCAAGCTCGTACCGGATCACTCTGGCGCCGAGCGGGGCTTGGCCGATATTGAGAATAGATGGGAAGAGGAAAGAGGACACGAAAATTTAGAACGCACGCAAAGCGTTCTGCTTGCGCTTTATCATGAAGGGAAATTGCCGTCTGACGAATTCGCGCAGGGCATGGCTCTGCTCGAAAAGCGCCATGATGATTTGCCTCCGATGGAAAGCAAGATTCAAAAACTATTGGATGACCTTACCGATGAAAAAATCTCTGTGGCAATTTATTTGAATAGTGTGAGATTATTGAGAAAACCTGCTGGGGCTGAGAAGAAGACGCCCATGCCGGAACGAGAACCAAGATTTGAGACAAAAGAATCCACTGTCATGAAAAGCGGGCCGCCCGCCCACACGAGCGAGCTTGAAGAAACACCCAATATTCTTGTTGCTTTCAGAAAAACACCGGCGGAACTCTCAGATGAACAGGTTAAAACTATGCTTGTCGAGAAAAATTTTTATGACAGTTCTATGAATAAAGACGGAAAAGGCATCGTCCATAACTATGTGGCACAAACACTTCATGGCGACAAGGTGGTGCTGGACAAAGCCACGGGCTTGATGTGGCAACAATCCGGTTCGCCCAATCAAATTCCCTGCGGGGAGGCCGAACAGTATATCCGCGACTTGAATAACACGTCTTTCGCCGGCTTTACCAACTGGCGCTTGCCGACGCTGGAAGAAGTGATGTCTTTGATGGAGCCACAGGAGAAAGATGGTGGCTTATACATCAATCCGATATTTGACCCAAAGCAGCAGTGGGTTTTGACGGTGGACAAATATATAAAGGAACGGGCGTGGTCCGTTCATTTTGATGTTGGCAGTTGCGGCTTCTCCGACGTTGGCAACAGCGATGTGCGTGCCGTGCGTTCGGTGTAATAGTTTTTTTGATCAATTGAGGTTTCTTTCGCAGCGCATCACGCGAATGGCGATTTGAAAATCGCCTTCAGCTTTTTGCACCCATTCGGTGACGAGCTTTGGATCGCTCATATAAGACTTGGCCTTTGTTCATCACTTCCCGAAAGAATGGATCACCAATTTTCAAACGATATGCGACTTCCGCCGGTGATCGAACAATGACATCCATAGCCACGTCAGGCGGACGCGCCACTTTTGCAACCAAACGATCACGCTCAAACACGCTTTTACGGCGATGGCGGTTGGTGACGACCAACAAATCAACATCGCTGTGAAATTCCGGCTGGCCATAAGCGTACGAGCCAAAAAGGATGATCTTCTCCGGCTGAAATGCCTAAACGATACGTTGCGTAATTCCTTTCAGCATGTCTGTTGTTATTGGCGTGTACCAAGCGGGAGTTTGTTCGCTTGGAGAATGCAGACTATTCTTGCTTTTCGTCGCTCTAAGTATTATATTTGGACATACCACAAATGTGTGGTTGCGTCGAACCATCACTAACACATATTTTGGAGACTGCTAAGGACAGCGTTGCAGAAACTCACAATGTTCAACGCATTATCACGGATATCGACAATCTCATCAGCGAGATATTGCAAGTCCGCCGCCGCGTCGCCGCATTGGCCGAAGATAATCAAACCGAGCGTACGTTGGCTTCGGTTCGTGACGCCGAATGGTTCGGTATGTGGTCGGATCGCGAAGACATGCAAGGTCTTTCATCACGCGAATGGCTGCCGCAACTTCGCGCGCAACAATG
This sequence comes from bacterium, assembly GCA_050732275.1. Lineage (GTDB taxonomy): Bacteria > Zhuqueibacterota > Zhuqueibacteria > Zhuqueibacterales > Zhuqueibacteraceae > Zhuqueibacter. Next base: position 104 of record JBOHQZ010000178.1, on the reverse strand, counting down.
GGGACGCTAATGGCTGGCAAACTGCTCGACACAACGGTTTTAATTGCTGCAACGGCATTGATTGAGTCTCTTGAGTTGATGAGTGACAATGATCGCCATTTCAA
>JBOHQZ010000177.1:0-9744 GCA_050732275.1 bacterium | reverse complement strand
CTGCGCCTGCCGTGGTTCGAGGTCGAAGCCGGCCGCAACCAGCTCGCCTGGAATACCAGCCCGTTGGCACAGCTTACGCTGGCGCGCGACAATCAGCCGTTCGATTTGATCAAAATCGACCGGCAATGGCGCCGATTTCGTTTTACTTTTGTGCATGCCAATTTGCGCTCGCAACAGCGGAAATTTTTAGCCGGTCACCGGCTCGAAATCATGGCGCACCCGCGCCTGTTCATCGGCGTCGGCGAATCGGTGATTTATGGCAACCGCAGCGCCGAGTTCGAGTATCTCAATCCGCTCATGCTCTATCACGCCGCCGAGCATTTGCTCGGCGACAAGGACAACAACACGCTGGTCATCGACTTCACCGCATTTCCCTTTCGCGGCGGCAAATTCTATGGAGAATTTTTCATCGACGATCTGAGTTTGGAATTTCCCATCGGTACATATTGGGGAAACAAGCTCGCATACCTCGGCGGTTTGTATTGGGCCCAGCCGCTTGGCTGGCGCAGCGGCGAGCTGCGCTTTGAATATGCCCGCATCGATCCGTTCGTCTACACCCACGACGATTCGGCCAACGTCTACGAGCAAGACGGCGAGGGGCTTGGGGCGCCTTTCGGCCCAAATGCCGATCGCTTCACGATACAGGCTGCTTTTCAACCCCATCGCGATCTCCGCTTCATTTCGCAATTCTCGTTCCAGCGCAAAGGCCGCGGTGATATTTTTCAAGCGCATCGTCCCGAGGACGGCAACGCCAAAGGCTTTCTTGCCGGCACGACGATCAATTCGACCTCATGGCAGTTTGAGATTGAAGACCAATTGCGGCGGGATATTTATTTAAAATTGGAGCTGGCGTGGGAACGGCGGCACAATGAGGATTTCGTTTCAGGCATGACTAAGACACAACGCCGCGCTGCGTTTTCCGTGCGGGCGGATTTTTGAAGAGCGCATTCTGCTAAACTTTCTTGCTGCAACGGCTGCTGATATGTTTATAATGCTCATCGCCGGCTTTGCTCTTCTAACCATCTTCTACCTTGTTCTCCTCTGGTGGATGAGCTTGGGACTCCATCATCTGAAAAACTCATTTATCATGCAGAGCGATACACTTCCCACCGTTTCTCTCATCGTCTGCGCTAAAAATGAGGAACACCGCTTGCCACAACTCTTATCGGCGTTAGTCCAACAGAAATATCCTGCTGACAAACTTGAAGTCTGCTTCGTCGACGACCGCTCATCGGATCGCACCGGCGAGATCATCGAAGAATTTGCCGCGTTACGTTCTAACGTCATACATCTTCGCCTCGAAGATACGGCGCCGGGTTTTGCGCCGAAGAAGCGCGCCATCGCTATGGCCATCCGCCACACTACTGGAGAAATCATCTTGCTGACTGACGCCGATTCCACTCCCGGGCCGCGCTGGGTTCAAGAAATGGTTGCTGCATTCGCGCCCAACGTTGTGATGGTGTGCGGCTACTCGCCGTATGCTCCACGCGATTCGCTATGGCAAAAAATTCTCGCGCTCGAATATTTTTCTCACGCCGCAATTGCCGCCGGCGGCATCGGCACAGGCCGGCCGTTGACTTGCACCGGCAGCAACATGGCCTATCGCCGCGAGGCGTATTTACGTATCGGCGGATTTGACGGCATCGCGCACTGGATTTCCGGCGATGACGATTTGCTCCTGCGCAAAATACACGGAGCCGGGATCGGCAAAATTTCCTACGCAGCTCATCCATCCGCACACGCGCCGGTGCGGCCGCCGCGCTCATGGCGTGAGTTCAAATCGCAACGGACGCGTTATGCCTCGAAGAGCTTGCATTACGAACCATCCTTTACGTTGGCGCTCGCTTTGGTTTATTTGCTCAATTTATTAATCTGCGCCGGCTTGCTATCAGCCATCGTCGGGTGGTGGAAGTTCTTTGTCCTGGCCTTGACAATTGCTATATTGAAAGCCGCCGGCGAATACCTTTATTTGCGGCGCACGGCCAAACTATTTGACGAAGATCAGCTTTTACCGGTTTTTCCGCTTGCTGCATTGCTGCATCCATTCTACGTCGTGCTATTTGCAACGCTGGGGCAATTTGCCAAATTCAGTTGGCGCGGAGAACAGTTCACCGCAACGAAGAGATCTTCAACAACTGCCTGCCCACCGCTTGAAGAAACCCGCCGATAAAACTTTGCGGCCTTTATCTATGAGTTTCTTCAACCGATGGGGGAGCAAATCGAATGAATATTTTAGCAATAATAATTTTACTCATCACCCTGCTTTACGTCATTTCTTCTCTTCGTCTCCTTTACGGCATCTTTCGGCAGCGTCCGATGCGTGTTTCACAACAACCATTTGTCAGCGTGCTAATTGCCGCGCGCAACGAAGAAAAGCGGCTTCCACATTGCCTCGACTCTCTACTGCGCTCACAATATCCCGCCGATAAATTTGAAATCATCGTGATCGACGACCGCTCAATCGATCAGACCCGGCACATCGCAGCAAGCTTCTCTCGCCAACATCCGCAGGTTCGCGTCATCCCCATCAGCCGTCGTCTCGAAAATATGTCCGGAAAAGCCAGCGCTTTGTGCCAGGGCATTATTCATGCACGCGGCGAAATCATTTTAATGACTGATGCAGATTGTCAGGTGCCGTCGAGCTGGATCCCTCAAATGGCCAGTTATTTTGTACCGGCTGTCGGACTCGTTGGCGGCTTCACACTGCTCTCCTCACACGACAGAAAAACCTCACTCTTTGCCAAAATCCAAACGCTTGATTGGATGTACTTGCTCACCGTTGGCGCCGGCGCCGCCGGACTCGGCAAGCCGGTTTCGATCATCGGCAACAATTTTGCATTTCGTCGTGCCGCTTACGATGCGGTCGGCGGATATGAAAAACTGGGCTTCAGCATTATCGAAGATTTTGCGTTGATGCGCGCGATTCACGAGCAAACGCATTGGCAGATTATCTTTCCACTCGATCCGCAGATTGCCATCACCAGCGAGCCGGCAACAAGCTGGCGAGAGTTTTACGAGCAACGCCAACGCTGGGCCGCCGGCGGCAAAGATGTTGGGCTGTTGGCGAAATGGCTTATGATCATTGCTTTTCTCGGGCATCTTGTTTGTCTCGCTGCATCTTTCATCTCCGCAAAGCTGGCGATTATTTGTTTTGCCGTTTTAGCAGGCGTTGATTTTTTACTCATCTGGCAAAGCGCGCGCAAGCTCGGACGCCGCGACCTTCTGGCGATTTTTCCGCTGTTCGAAATTTACTATTTTCTCTACAGCTTCTTTTTCGCGCCGACCGTGCTGTTGCCTGCCACCGTGCGCTGGAAGGGCGTACATTATCGGTGGAATTTAAGGGGAAAAATTAAACAGGTGACCGATGGTACACGATGAATTAGTAAATTGGGGCATTGCGTTTTTGCCATTCTCCTTTATTCCCCTCTGGCTCTACGCCGAAATTCATTATCGCTTCAAATTCATCCCCAGCCGGTTGTTTTATCGCCAGCCGGAGATCATCGCCGACGCGCCGCACCGCATCGATCCCGGACAGCCGATACCGATTTTGCTTTTGATAAAAGATGCGAATCGATTTCCCATCGAATTGCAATCCGTGACGGCATCAATTCATTGTAACCCGCAACCCCTAAGTATCACGCTTCACGCTTTACGTTTTACGCTTCACAAGTCCCCCGAAACCATCAACTCACCGTTGTGGTGGCGCATATTTCTAATTGACATTCCCGCCAAATGGCGAGGCCGATTGGCGCAAGTGAATGTCGAAGTAGTCTATCGTTGCGCCGACCTCGAGCAGCGTTGTTATAATGACAACCACATCGGCACGAGCCACGCGCCGTTGCGAGTTTATTTTGCCAACGACCCACTGCCGACTTTGCCAAACTTCTGGCACGGCGAGCTGCACTGTCACACCGACGCTACTAGCGACCAAGTCGAATTGGGCGCGCCGGTGGAAGCGATGGTGGAATTGGCCAAAGCGCAAGGATTGAAATTTTTTGCGGCAACGGATCATTCCTACGATCTCGACGACTTGCCGGACAATTATCTAAAAAATGATCCGGCACTCCAGAAGTGGCACGCTTTGCAAGCGCGCATTCGAAGGTGCAATGCCCGGCATCGAGATTTTGTCATCATCCCCGGCGAGGAAATCTCTGCCGGAAATTCGCAGCGGCGCAACGTGCACTTTCTCATCTTCAATTCCACAAAATTTTTTCCCGGCAGCGGTGACAGCGCCGAACGCTGGTTTCGCACCGAGCCGGAAATGTCGATCACCGAGATTCTCGGGCAGCTCGATGACGAAGCGCTGGCGTTTGCGGCGCATCCGGAAGTGCCCACGCCGTTTCTCGAGTGGCTGCTGCTCCGTCGCGGCAAATGGCAATGGCCGGATTATCAGTATCCGCGTTTGAATGGCCTGCAAATCTGGAATGGCTCTTTGGAAGGAATGAAAGAAGGTCTGGCGCGTTGGCGCGAGTTGCTTTTGGCAGGAAAAAAGCTCTTCATCATTGCCGGCGATGACGCCCACGGCAATTTCAACCGCTTCCGGCAAATCGGCATTCCGCATTTGCGCATGCGCGAGCATCATTGGCATTTGTTTGGCAGGACACGAACAGCGGCGCTACTCGATGATCACCTGAAGTTGCCTTCTCTGATGTCAGCGTTGCAAAGTGGACGCGCTTGCATCACCACCGGGCCGATAATGGATTTACAGATTGTTTGTGAGAATGGGCAGAGTGCACGTTTGGGTGAGACGGTTACGGAGCCAATACGAAGCTTTGCCGTGCAAGCGAAAAGCTCACCGGAATTTGGCAAATTGCAACGCGTTGCCGTATGGCTTGGCGATTTGCAGGGACGAGGTGAACGGGTTTTGTTTGAAACAGACGCTTTTGCCGAATCTTTCTCGTTCTCTCATCGCCAGCCGCTTTATCTTCCCGCCGGCCAATTTTATTTGCGCGGCGAAGTGTACAGCGCGGGAAGCGGGGTTTTGCCGGAGCAAAGATTGCCGTGTCGAGGACTGACGAATCCGATTTGGGTGGAAGTTAAAAATTAGCGTTGCTTTTTTAGTACGCAATAGTTAATTTGATTTCATCTGAATTTAATGAAAATTCCTACTGGAGCCTTGCAATGTTGACCAAAACCGTCACAGTCGAAGTGCCTGCCTATCTTTACGAGGAATCGCAACGTCTCGCCACTCTCGGGCTTTTTAGAGATTTTTCGGATATGGTGATGGCGGGCTTGCGTCGCGAACTCAAAGAAGCGCAAGAGCTGCTCGCTATGGAACCGGACGATTGGACGATACAACTCACTACACTTCGTACCGAGATTCGTAAAAAACAGGCCAAGAATGGCAAGAGAAAAAAAGAAACAGAAGAGGATACCCTTAACACTCTCCGCGCCATCCGAAAGCAAATCTGGGAAAAGGAGTATCGGCCCAGATACCGTTTTAATACTCGACACCAATGAGTTTATCTTCGGCCTGACCGGAACGAAACAAAGCAGCGTCGAGCTGCTTGATCGCGCCGGCGACTTGACGGTCGTCATTCCAGCGATGGTTGTGCGTGAGGTTCGGGCCAACCTTGAACATCGTTACCAATTGGGTAAAGAGTTCTTTCGCCTCTTCGCAACTGGGAAAAACTTTACCATCCTTTGGGCCGATCCGCCACAGGAAATAATCGAAAAGCACATAGCGTTGGGTTTTGCGGAAGAAGATGCTGCAATTGTTGCCGCGGCTGAATGGGTGGGCGCAAAGTTTGTCATTTCTGAAAATCGCCATTTTCTGCAAAGAAAAGCAGGTCTCTCGTTTCAGACAATCAATGCAGAAAAGGCATTGGAATTGCTCAGTTAGCAAAACACGCGTTAAAATGCTCATCACAAAAAATGCACCTGAACAAGCCGCGAATATTCATCAGCCACGCATGGGAAGATAAGGCGCTGGTGCGACGCCTCGAAGCCGAGCTTCAGGCGGCTGGCGCAGAAGTGTGGGTTGACCATGTCGGCATTCGCGGCGGCGATAATTTGCCCGAACGGATCAGCGAGGCGCTGGAATGGTGCAATACGCTGTTGCTGATTTGGTCGGATGCGGCCAGCCAATCGCGCTGGGTGAAACTCGAATGGACAAATGCCATTTCACTCGAAAAAAGGATCGTTCCTTGTCGATTAAGTTTGACTCCATTGCCAGCGATTTTAGCGAATAAAGCATGTCTGGATTTTCATAATAATGCTCATGGAATTACAAAACTATTACAAGCTTTAAACCTTTCCCCAAAACCAAACACGCCAACAGCAACCGATGCTCATAGCGATCTCACCGATCAGTTGAATGAGACACCCCCTCCAACAAAGACAGAATCACAACGAACTTCGCTCTATGGATACCCTCTTGAGCAACTTTCCGTTGATGCTGTTAAAAAAATGTTGAAAAGGAAAAGCTTTTTTGACAAAAAATGGAACGTACAAGGTAGAGGCCAGCGCCATCAATATAAAGTGGTGAAACGAGATGGAAAAAAGTGGTGATCGATCTTGCGACTGGCCAGAATTGGGAGCAAAGCGGCTCTACTAAACCCGTCATTTTTTACGGTGCGTTAATATACGTCGGGGTACTCAATTCGTTAGAATATAGTGGTTATGCCGATTGGCGCCTGCCAAGCTTACAAGAAGCGATATCGTTAATGGAACCGAAAATGTACCGCAAACTCCACATCAGTTCGGTTTTTGATCAAAGACAATCTTGTATTTTAACAGCAACAATAGAAAGTCACGACAAATTGTGGACAGTTGATTTCAAAAACGGTTGCTGCTGTACCTGTGACATTGACAACGTCTTAGCTAAGGATGCTTACGTTCGTGCGATACGTTAAGAACAATCACGTAGTTGACCATTTGGGTCCTTTTGAGCATTATAATGCTTTGATGGTCTAAAAATGTTTCTAGACCCATTTCACATTGCCAAAACTTTTTCGACTTCTTTTTCCACCACCTCGCTCACTTCCTTCGCCTCGCGCAGCAAAGTCGCGAGCTGCGTATTGATCTCCTTCGCAAAATCTTTGTCCTTAATATGCGGCAAATTAATCCGCACATTATAAACTGCGCCTTTCACACCAGCATACGCAATCAACGCTCCGACGCCGGCATCACTCATCATCGCGGTGTTTCCGGCTTTGGCGGCGGCGAGACAGAGATTGAGCGCTTCGCGGCAAAGCTGGGCGGTGCGCAAAGGCACTTGCGTGGCGTGCTTGTATCCGGTCTCCATTGCCTCGCGACGCGCGGCTTGTTGCTCCAACGAGTCTTTAGGCATCCGCATGGCTTCGAGCACGGCGTTGAAGGCTTGGGTGTCTTCATCGACTGCTGCGAGCAGTTGATCTTTAATCGTTTGCGCTTTTTCCGCAAGTGCGTTCAACTCTTCGTACTTTGAATCAAATTCAGGCTTGCCAATTGAGAGGTTGGCCACCATCGCGGCGAGCGCGGCGCCGAGAGAGCCGGCAAGCGCGGCAATCGAGCCGCCACCCGGGGCCGGAGTGTCGCGAGAGACTTCATCGACGAAGTCTGTCACTTTTTTGTTAACCAGCGGGCCATCGAAAACGGGGAGGCCGATCACTTTTTTGTCGATGTCGAACTCCGCCACATCGCGCAAGCCCATTGATTGCACGGCGGTTTCGATGACATCACGACAAGGAATGCCAGTGGATTTCTGCATGCGACGCAAATAGAATTTGCCGGATTCGAGCACCGCTTCGTAGGGCACGACACCGACAACCTCCGAGCCGGTGACGACGATGCCGCGATCGCGCGCTTGCTCGCGCGCTTCTTCGAGAACGGCGTGCGCCGGTGAAATTTTGTAGTTGGGCAAATTGATCGAAATTTGCGCGCGGCGGTATTTTTCCACCACCCAGCCGACGGCTTTGACGTGAGTGAATTTGCCGTCGTCATAAACTTCTTTGCCCACAAATTCGCTTTCGCGATAGCCCAGTTCTTTGTAACGCGCGGCCAAATCTTTTCCATGCACGTCGCGATAGTGAATGGCAAGCTCGTCAAAATTGCCCGCGACAAAATCGCACGGACCGCAGGGAAATTTGCCTGATTCAAATTTGACGAGTTTGCCTTTATAATAGAAAGGCGAGATATTGCCTTGCCGTTTGTGGCGCCCGCGCTCGCGCAAGACATACGCAATATCATCGGCGTAGCGTTTATCCGTAGTGTTGATATTGATGTTGTAGGCAATGAGAAATTCCCGTGCGCCGACGGCGGTCGCACCGCTTTTTGCATTGAAAGTCCGAGGTCCGAAGTCCGGCGTCCAATTAGGATCGGCAAGCTTTTGCGGCAAGCCTTCGTATTCACCGGCACGAATCGTGGCAAGATTCTTCCGCTCCGGTCGCGTGGCGGCATATTCATAGAGATAAACCGGAATCTGCAATTCTTTGCCAAGGCGTTGGCCAACCTCTTTGGCAATGGCAACACAGTCGTCCATCGTCACTCCAGCTACAGGAACAAACGGGCACACATCCAATGCGCCCATACGAGGATGGCTGCCGCGATGCTTCGACATGTCGATCAGCTCGCTGGCGCGTTTGGCGGCGCGGAATACGGCTTCTTTCACCGCCTCGGGGTTGCCGATGAACGTCACCACGACGCGGTTGGTGTCGGCGCCGGGATCGACGTCCAAAAGCGTAATGCTTTTGACGGCTTCAATCTGATCGGTGATTTGCTTGATGACGGCGGCATCGCGGCCTTCGGAAAAATTTGGCACACACTCGACGATTTTTTTCATTTGCAGAGCCTCGGCAAAAATTTTACGGAATTTTGTCTTGACTTTTAAGTTAAGCCGGGTTAATTTGGGGCACTTGTGTTTACGACGGATTTGGGGAAATTCCCCGATTTTACTCTATAGAAGGCTAAAACTGCCATCCACTTTATTCCAGCAGCTAATGGAAAATCGGGGTTCGACTTTTATAAGTCCAAAATTTAAGGTAATATAAAAAACTTTATCGTCAAAACCAACCCATGCACCAACTGAAACACGCTTTAGCCGGCCTGGAGAATTATTTGGATGACAAATATCTTTCAGGCCAGATTCATTCCGCCGGGGATATCGCCTCGCAAACTGCAGGTTATTTGCGGCAGTTGCTGAAGCCGGTGGCCGGCTGGTGGTGCATCGGCACGCAACACCAGATCTTCGACGAGGCGACGGATGTTGTTTGTTATTATTCGCCACAGGGTTTTTCGCCGGCGCGCTTTGACGCCGAGAAAGAGGCTTTCGTCTTCGGGTTGATCGACATCAAATTCGGCGATTGGGGACAAGACTTGAAAAAACTGGCGGCGCTACAGCAGGCATGGCTACAACGATACAAGCGGCCGGCGCTTGCCTGGATGGTGTATGGCGATCATTTCAACCAAAAAATCCACCGGGAAAACTACAACGAGCAATTGCAAAGAGAGAAGGAGATGCGCAAATGGGCCCAGCGCGATGAAGCGAATCGCGGCATGACGATTCTCAAATTCGGCCTGCATCGCATCGGTGAGAGCCGCGACAATTACGAAATCCGCGAGGCGCTAAATCAAGCGAAGTGGAATTTGGACAAGGATTCGAAGTATCGACGTGCTTAAAAAATCACGCCGGTTCATGAAGTCATAGCCGCAATTCCATTAAAAATTCATGCGGGGGTGCGGATTTTTGCCTTGACTATTTGATTGAGCAAGCTTATTTTTAGGACATAGAGGCAACCGTTTTAAGGAGCTTGTGGAGAAATATTA
>JBOHQZ010000176.1:0-9750 GCA_050732275.1 bacterium | reverse complement strand
CGCCAGGCTTGATCGGCAAAGGTGGGATCGCTCGCCAATTTCGCGCCGACCCATTGATATTTGACCGCATATTGAAAAAGAAACTCGGGAACGAGAAAAAATAAAATCCATTGAAAACTGAGCAGGCTGACGTAACGCCAAATTTGAAATTTGTCTTTGCGGTCGAGGCCCCAGCGTTTCAGCGCTTGCAAGCCGAAAACCGTCATCAATAAAGTGTAAATGACCGTATACCAAAACGACCACGGCCGGTCAAAGAACGAGAGAAATTTGTAGCCCCAATCTTTGTATGGCCAGAACTCTTCGCCCTTGCCGACTTTGACCCCGTAGATCGTATACCAAATAAAGAATGAAAGTCCGAGCCACGCGAAGCGGTCGCCTTTCGCGCTGAAATAAACGAAGCCACCGATGCCAACGGCCCACAGCAAGGCGCCGATCCAACTCGGCATAAACGAGAGATCGAGCCCAAGCAACGAAGCGTGGCCGCCAAGCCCCACACCAAAGATCGAGAGGCCGATGAACGTGAGCAAAGAAAGTCCGACAGTGCGGAGAACGCTGCCCTCCCATTCGTTCTCCATTTTGAGGCCGAGCGATTTGAGAAAATCGCGCGGCACATCGGCGCCGACGAGCACGAAGGCATGATCATACTGAATTTTGCGAATTTCATCCGACCCGCCGCGATTGATTTTGAGCGTTGCTTCGTGCTCGCTGAACTCGGTGATATTGGAGTTGAGAATCGGCTCGATTCTTTTGGCCGCAATTGCCTCGTTGAGCTGCCGTTCATTGTCTTTGAAGATGCGCGCGAACTCGCTGCCGCGATAGGAAAGATAAACTTTGTTCTGCTCGCTCAACGTGATCGCGGCTTCGATAGCGCTATTGCCGCCGCCCACGACAATAATATTCTCATTTTTGTATTTGCGCGGCGAATACAACCGATGATAAACGTGCTCGCGATCTTCGCCTTTGACTTTCAGTTTGCGCGGGTTGCCGCGTTGACCGGTCGCCAAAACCACGCGCTTGCTGCGATACGTGCCCTTCGGCGTTTTGAGGTGGAAGACGCCGTCTTTTCTTTCCAGGCCCGTGACGCTTTCCGAGGTGTGGATGTCGAGCTGATTGTCTTTAATAATCTGATTCCAACGCTTGGTCAAATCTTCCTTCGTTGCGCCGTCGAGCCAGAGCTTGCCTTTCGGCGGCTGGCTGTCCGGCTCGGCATAAACATATTTGCCTTCGGGAAAATTTTCAATGGTGTTGGCGATCTGCTCTTTTTCCAGCAAAACGTAACGCATGCCACGCTCTTTCGCTTGCAGCGCCGCATTCAAGCCGGCAGCGCCGGCGCCGACGATGACGGTGTCGTAAAGCTCTTTGTCGCTGCCGCCGATGGCATTCGGCAAGCCCGCGATGTGCTCGATGACTTCGAAGCCTTGTGCCATCGCATATTTGATCACGGGCGCGCCGGCCAGATCACCGACGATAAACAAACCAGGAATATTGCTCTCGTTGTGCTTTTTTAAAAAAGGCCGCTCGTTCTGACTGCTGCCGGAGTGCAGAATATCGACGACGCGTTGTTTGATTTTGTCGCCAAAAGAAGCTTGCGGCTGTTTGGGGAGCATATTCTCGTACCTCGATTTATAGTTTCAAAAGATGATGGCTACAAAGCCTGATTCAGGTTAAAACATATAAAGCACGGCGGAAACGCCCAACGGATAAAAGCGGCCAACGGATGAAATGCAGTTTTATTGAATTCTTTTCTTCTTGAATCCGTTGGCAGCTTTTATCCGTTGGATAAGAAATGATTATTACGCTTTTAAACTGGGTTAGTTGGATTTACTAACATTGTTTCTCAAACGCTATGATTTGGCCAAATCAAACAGATGCTTTTCTTTCTGTAAACAGTTTCGTCAACAAATAACGATCATGATCTTCGAAGCCGGCTTTGTGATAAAATGCCTGCGCTTTGATGTTGGCGCGTTCGACTTCGAGGTGCAAAGCCCGCACGCTGAGTTCGCGGCAAACTTCCTCCACAAATTGGATGATTTGTATGCCAATCCCTTTGCCGCGATGGCTTTCACGAATATAGATTTCATCAATAAAAGCATCGCGGCCGTGATATTCCAGACTGTAACCCAGCGTGAGCACGACGTAACCGATAGCCTGCTCGCCATCTTGGATAAGCCACACGCGGCCCAACGAATGGTCTTGCAGAATTTTTTCCATCGCCTGGCGCGCGGCGGCTTCATCAAACGGCAAATGGTCGTGCTCGTAAAGCTCGCACATGAAGCGCACGAGTAAGTCTACGTCGGCGCGCGCCGCCGGTTTAAAAGTTGTGTTCATTTCGCAATTGCGAATGAGTAAAAAACTCAACCATGCACGTTAATAGGAGCGTGAGAGGTTCGCTATGGTTCCAAAAAAGAAAATCATAAATAGAATATACAACCCGGTGATGGCGAGCGCCACGATGAGAAAAACTTTTTGAATGAAGAAAAACCGGCTTTGCCGTTCAAGCCCTTTTTCCAAAGCCGCAAAATCGCTCGCGCGCAAATAGACCTCGAATGAATCGGCAGCCTCGCGCAGACGAATGCCGCCGATGATCAAGGGAACGCCGACGATGGCACCGATGATGCTCAGGCAGGCAATCCCGCCGTAAATGATATTGAAGATGCCGACGAATCTCATGTCGCCGTTCATTTTGGTCACCATCATCTGAAACATCGCGTTTCCGGACGGTGATACACCAGGCATGTTCGTATTCATGAGTCTCCTCCTCCAATTTGGTTTTTGAAAATGATTGATTATGGAATAAACTTACATGGCTCGCACCACTTCCGACTCGATCGTCGGCTGTAATTTGCCGCCGCAGCCGGCACATTGTTTTGCGCTCGGATGATTATTGTAGCCGCATGCTGCGCAAGGGACGGGTGAATTGGTCACCGGCACTTTCACGAGTCCCGCGGGAATTTCGCCTTTCTTCGTCGCGGCGGGGCGAGTCAACACATAAAGATAGCCAAGCGCGCTCAGGAAAAAACCGATGAAGAAATGCGGAATGGGCGGCAAGCCTTTTGACACGGCAGTGTAGCCGCTCAAACCAGAAAAAAACAGCGCCACTAAAACATACAACCCAAATAAAAACCAGCCGGAGTCGATGCCGGCCAACGCGGCGCCGGCTGGCGCGCTCAACTCCTCCTGAAACAACGCGCCTTTAGGCTGCTGTTGCGAAAAGTATTTTTCCTGCGTGCGCATGAAGGAATCGACCATCGTATGGTGCAGCGGCACGCGGCGGCCGCGAACGATGAGCGCGACGTCTTTTAGTGTATCGAGCGGCACATTGCCGACGGTGCAATAGTCGCCCACCTTTGGGCGAACCGCGGGATAAGGTGTTTGCGGCAAATTTTCCTGCGCCCACAATGGTGCGGCGAGAAAACAGAGGGCAACGCTAATTTGCCGGCGAAAAGACTTCTTTTTTGCGCGCATTTTTGCCTCGAGAAGGTGGTCAAATAATTTAAAACGTAATACGTAAAACTTACAGCGTTTTTCATTTGGAAAAAGAAGTTGTCATTCCGAGCGTAGCGAGGAATCTGCTGCGAAACAGATTCCTCGTCGCTGCGCTCCTCGGAATGACATACTCACTCAATCAGAAAACGTTGTTTATGTGTCACGCATTATGTATCACGTTTTACTTTTTATGCTCACCGCCACTTTGCACCCAGCTCCGGCCGTCGCGAGCGAGCATAGCGTCGGCAACTTCCGGCCCCCAAGAGCCTGGTTTATACGCGAGCATTGGCGGCGCTTGCGGGCCGTCCCAGCCGGCGTGAATCGCGTCGATGATTTTCCACGCGTATTCGATCTCGTCGCTGCGTGCGAACAGCGCGGCATCGCCGTTCAGTGCATCCAGCAGCAAGCGTTCGTAAGCTTCGGGAATGACCGTCTCGCCGAACGAGGTTTTGTAGTGAAATTCCATATCCACCGGCTGCATGTCCATACCTTTGTCCGGCGTTTTTGCCGCAAAGCGGAGATGCAGCCCTTCATCCGGTTGCACGTGAATGCTGAGATGATTGGTGAAGCGTTCAGAGATTCCGGCTTGCGAATTAAACAGCTGGTGCGGCGGCCGGCGGAATTGAATCGTGATGTCGGAGGTTTTGTCCGCCAAATTTTTCCCCGAACGCAAGTAAAACGGCACACCTTGCCAGCGCCAATTCTCGACAAAAAGCTGCAACGCGGCATAGGTCGCGGTTGGTGAATTTTTATCCACGCCCGGCTCATGGCGATATCCCTCATACTGCGCGCGCACGGTATGTTTGGCCAAATCTTCGCCAACCGGCGGCCGGATCGCGCTCAACACTTTCACTTTCTCGTTGCGCAACGCGTCGGCTTCGTAAATCGCCGGCGGCTCCATCGCAATGAACGTCAGCAATTGCAACAAGTGATTTTGAAACATGTCGCGCAACACGCCGGACTTCTCGTAATAGCCGGCACGATGGCCGACGCCGACGGTTTCGGCGACGGTGATTTGCACATTGTCGACGTAGTTGCGATTCCAAACCGGCTCGAAAATGGCGTTGGCAAAACGGAGCACCAAAATATTTTGCACTGTCTCTTTGCCAAGATAATGATCGATGCGATAGACTTGTTGCTCTTGAAAGGTCTTGTGGATCATGCTATTCAACGCTTTGGCCGACACCAAATCGCGGCCAAAGGGTTTCTCGATAATGATGCGGCGATGGCCGGTCTGCTCGGTTTCAGTCGCCATGCCGGCGGCACCCAGCATCGAGATGGCAATTGGATAAAATTGCGGCGCGACGGAAAGATAATAGAGCCGATTGCCGCGCTTGCCTTCAAGACGGCCCAACCGCTGCTCGAGCGTGAGATAGTCATCCAACTGGCTCATATCACCGGATTGATAGAGCAGGCTCGGCGCGAATTTCTCCCAGGTTGCAGCGTCAAAATCGGGCGCGGCGAATTTTTGAATATCATCACGCATTTTCGCGCGGAACGCCTCGTCCGTAAAAGCGCTGCGCGCGCTGCCAATGATTTTGGTGTTCTCCGGCAAGCGCCCTTTGCGGAAATTATTGTATAGCGCCGGCACAAGTTTCCGTCCGGTCAAATCGCCCGAAGCGCCGAAGATGACGATGGTGGTGGAATTCACGATGAGGTCTCCTTGATGCAAAATGCAAATATTTTAAATTTTCAATAGAGTCCAAAGCACACAAAGTTTCGGATCAAAGCATTGACGCCAAATACGCCGAGCCGAGCAGCGCCGCGTGGTCGTCGCGAATTACATATAAAGGAGTTGCTTTTACAAAGTCGGACAACCGGCCCTTGTTAGCATAAGCAGCGACGGCAGTGCCATCCATCAGCTTTTGCGAAATCTTGGGCGGAATGCCGCCGCCGAGATAAATGCCGCCGGTCGCCAGCATCGTCAGCACGAGATTGCCGGCTTGCGCGCCGAGAATGGAAGCGAAGATATCCAACGCCTGCACGCAAATCGCAAACTCGCCGCTTTGTCCGCTTGTCGAAATAACCGCCGCGGGATCATCATCGACAAAGCGTTCTGACAACTCCGGCGGCTCGGCAGCAACGCCGGTATCTTTGAGAAAATTGTAAATGTTCACCAATCCCGGTCCGCACAGCACGCGCTCGTAACTGACGCGCCGGAATTTGGCCAGCAGATATTTGAGCAGTGCGATTTCAATTTCATTGTTCGGCGCGAAATCCGCGTGGCCGCCCTCGGAGGGCAGGGCGATGAATTGCCCGCCTTGCTTGTACAAAAATGCCTGGCCCAATCCGGTGCCCGGCGCCAGCACGCCGAATGTCGTTTCACGGCCGGCCGGCAGTCCCTGATGCACCGTGAGCAAATCATCCGCATTCAAAAATGGAATCGACGAAGTGGTTGCCACCAGATCATTCACCAGCTTGACGGAGGCGATGCCAAGCGTGCGTGTAATATGCGCCTCATCGGTCAGCCAGGGCAAATTCGTGCTCTGTGCGCGCCCGGCCACAATCGGCCCCGGAACGCCGAAGCAAGCTTTTTTCACCGAAGTATGATTTTTGGAAAGAAAAGTGCGGATGATCTCTTCCAAACTGGGAAAATCGGCGCTGGCAAACGTTTCGGTTTGCCGCCGCACAAGTTTTCCCGGCTGCTCCTCGTAAAGAGCAAGACGCGTCTTGGTGCCGCCGGTGTCTCCTGCCAGAATCATCGAAGGTTCCTTGAGTTATAGTATTATCCTGGGAAAACGCAAATATAGTGAATTATCAACTGATAATTAACAATTGTCAATTGACAATTGTTTTGGTTGCGACTTGAAAGCCGCTCTACGAGAAACTGCGCAAAAGCGGTGTGCGAAATCAGCCTGGAAAATAAACTCAAGGAGAATAATAATAAAATTTTTTCACAATGTCCATAACAAAAAATGTCATTCTGTAGCAATCTTTTTGCAATTCAAGATATGTGCTTGATATGAAAAAAGATTCTTCCAGAATGACATTTGTTAGACTTGAATTGAAACTCAATAGCCACTGCGATTAGCGTTTCAGTTCGGCACGTTATTTTTCCGGCGCTGTCGCAGCATCATCGCCATCCACAATAGTTCGTTTAGGAAACTGTCGATGCGCTCACCGCGGGCCGTATCAAAGAACTCTTCGCCGGTGGAACGATTTTCGTTCCAGAAGATGGGAATCAATCCGGACTTGCGCATCATCGGCAGTAGCGTCTCGAACAGGCGTGAGCCGCCGAACCAGCCCGGCGAAAGGTCGCAGATGCCGACGACTCTGCCGGCGTGCTCCGGCAAATTGCGCGCGAGCACATTTTTAAGCACATCCGGAAATCCATAATTATATTCCGGCATGACCAGAATCATCGCTTCCGCTTGCGCCAATTGCGCGTCCGCCAGATTGCCAAGGTCGACCATCTCGGTTTCGACGCCGTTGCGCTTGGCGATCTCTTGCGCGATAAATTTCGCTACCTCGACGGCCACGCGATTTTTTCCGACGGCGCCAACAATAATGGAAACAAACATCGGTTGGCTCGTATTCCCAACCATGCGGTTCGTTTCAGGTTTTTGGCTCTTTTCAATGGATACGAACGGAACCGAAAAACGGTTTGCTCGGTGCGGCAATAATCCGTTGGCAGCGCTCAACGCTTCGCGCGGGTTGACGAGGGGGCTTGGCGAGGTGAGAGAATTTTTCAGCATGATTATGCTAGCTCCTTGATTAACGCCCCGATTTTCCTTATAAAAGTTTAAGGGAAATCGAGGCCATTTTTACGCTGCAACTGCGTTTGAAAATTTCGCTGTGGCTGATTTCTTCTGTGCGTGCGCCGGCGCGATCTTTGGCATTTCGGCCATCACGTCATCAATATACGCGCGCAGGACTTCGGCAACGCCCCATGCTTGCGCCATGCAACCGCGCGGCGTGTGCGGCGGCTCGGCGTCGAAAATTTCCGAGATCGTGCCGAGGCCGGCGTCGCTGAGATGCGGCTTGATATTTTCGAGCAATTGTTTGGCGCGTTTCTTTCCGGCCTCGCCTTCAACCCGGACGATGGCGGTGATCATCGGCCCGAGCAGCCAGCTCCACACCGTGCCTTGATGATAGGCGCTATCGCGCGACCATTGATCCCCACTGTAGCGCGGGCGATAGTTGGGATCATCCGCGGCGAGACTGCGCAACCCCACCGGCGTGTAAAGTTTTTCCTCGACAATCTTCAAAACTTTTTTAGCTTCATCGCCTTCGAGCAATGGGAAGGGCAGACTCAGCGTGAAGATTTGATTCGGGCGCAGCGCGGCATCCTTGTGTTCGCCATCGACGTAGTCGTAGAGATGGCCAGTCGTTTCATTCCAAAAGACTTCAACGAACCGTTCTTTAACTTGCGCCGCTCTTTGGAGAAATTGTTGTGCTTCCATCGCGTTGCCAAAGCGTTGGGATAGCTCGGCAAAGATCATCAGCGCGTTGTACCAAAGTGCGTTGATTTCAACCGCTTTGCCCTGGCGTGGCGTCACCACCCAGTCACCGACTTTCGCATCCATCCATGTCAGTTGCACGCCCGGCTCGCCGGCATACAGCAAGCCATCGGTATCGGTGTGAATGCGATAGCGCGTGCCGCGATCGTGCCACGCGATGATATCACGCAAAATCGGCATCAGCTCGTCGTGCACGAATTTATCATTGCCGCTCGCTTGGAGATATTTGTAAATCGCCACAAAGAACCACAACGTCGCATCAACCGTGTTGTATTCCGGTTGTTCGCCCGCATCGGGGAAACGATTCGGCAACATGCCTTGGCTGGTGCTCTGCGCAAAAGCGCGCAAAATCTTTTTAGCATCATCGAAACGGCCGGTGACGAGGCAAAGGCCCGGCAGCGAGATCATCGTGTCCCGGCCCCAGTCGGAGAACCAATGATAGCCGGCAATCAGCGTCTTTAAATCTTCCCCGCGCTTGACGACGAATTGATCGGCGGCGAGCGTCAAGGTTTTGGAAAATTCATCTTTGTTGCTCGGGCTGTCGAGCAGCACTTCGCGGCGGCGCTTTTCGCCGGCGAATAATTTGAAAGTATCGCGCCCGGCAGGGTTGCTCGTCGAAATAATAATGCCGAGCTTGTCCCCGGCTTTCAGGTTAATTTTAAAAACGCCGTGCGTAAAAAGATCCTCGCGATAATCGAGACCGCGATATTGCTCGAGGCTGTATTCAAAATTGCGATACCAATCCGGCTGCGCTTCAAAAGCCGCGTTGGGGATCGCAATGAACAGCTCCGGCGCACCGTCGTAAGGCTGCACGCGAAAAACGCCGTTGTCGAATTTCGCCTCGCGGCGGATGGCATCATTTGCGTGCGTCATGCTGTGATAGTCACGATACGCGACAAAAGGCCGCAGCTCTAAGGTAAATGCCGCCGGCGCACGCAAGACTTCATACAAAACCAGCGTGGTGTTTTCTCCGTTCACTGCTGCGATAGTCTTCCGCAGCCACACGCCGCCGGCTTCATATTCAAATATGGCAAACAAATCTTTCTCGAAAGATTGCAAATATTCAAATCCGCGCGGATGGATGACACCGGGATAGCGACTGCATCCCAGCTCGAAGCGCTGATTGCCGAGCGTGATGGTTTCATCAAGCTTGGAGAGCAACACCATGCGCCCAACCGGCGGCTGCGTCGCGGCAACGAGCAGACCGTGATAGCGCCGCGTGTGCGCGCCGGCAATCGTCGAGCTGGCCCAGCCGCCCAAGCCATTGGCCTCCAGCCATTCGCGGCGAATCGCTGCGGCGAAATTTTGGGTGATGGAGTTGTCAAATGTGATTGGCATGATTTGTTCCTTTAGTCTCAATAGAGTCAAATCATTTTAAAAAAGCAAAGATTTTTTTGCTGCGCGCTCCAACGGATAGACGAACCCAACTGTAAAAAGCTTTTCCGTTGGGTTCATCTATCCGTTGGGGCTAACGATTTTTGCACTATGTGTTTGCGATGTCTGCTTTGATTAAAAATTTGAAAAACTTTTCAGAGGTATTCATGCTGCTGCGAGCTGTACATAATTATAGTGTTCATTCATTCGATTCGTTTTTTGTCGTCGCAATGGCCTATTATGCAAAAGCTGCGCGACAGCGCGCGAGATGTTTTCGCCATTGTGAAACTTGACGACGAACTGATCAGCCATCCAGCAGCGGAAATCCTGCAAGAGCGCCGGCGAGCTGGCTTGAAAGAGAATTTTAATGCCCTTCCAGCGATCGGCAAAGGCTGTCAAATCATCAAGGCGCTGGTGATCGAGGTCGAGA
>JBOHQZ010000175.1:0-9763 GCA_050732275.1 bacterium | reverse complement strand
GGATAGTCGACCGGGCTGGAAATCATCACCAGCACACGCAGCGGCGGCTTGACTTCCCAGGGTTGTAGTGAGGCCGGCAAATCCAGGTAGCGCACCACCGGTGTTTTGACGGAGAGAGAAAAAAATTGATTGAGCGCGGAATTATAAAGCAGCTCCCACGGCAAAGCGGCCAATTCCGGCGTATCGACGAGACGAAGGCGCAGGCGTAGCCCCTGGCTTTTCTGGCTGGCCTCATTTAAGCTGCTTTGCAAACAATCGCGTATGGAGTCTGTAAAGACGGCGTCAAAGAGACGTTCTCCCAAAATTCTTATAGCTTTTTGAGCCGAGGCACGCTCCGGGCGTTTTGCTTTTGCCGCCTGGTCGAGATCGGCAAAAAGCTCCTGTGGCGCCATCACCGCAGTGGGAGGAACGATTTCAATCGAAGACTCGCCGGCAAGGGAATTGATCACCCGGGCGGTATATTTGCCGCCGGAACGATGGATCAGCAAGTCAAAATTAGCATAGGCAGCAGGAATGCCGCCATTGCCGGATTTTTTCGCGATTTTGTGGGGTGCGACGAGTTTGAGCAACATTGCCCTTGTGTCTCCAGCGTTCTTAGACAAACCGTGGGTAAACCTCTCGGGAGGAGCAGCGGGCTTGCATTCTCCACAAGTTTTTACTAATAAAGACACCGAAAAAGCAAAAAATTCTCACATTAAGATAAAAATTTTTGTGCGGGTAATCTTTTGTTTACCTTGCAAAATTAATATCTCGTTGTGTCTGTTTGATGCGTCACCTGCAAAAAATCCACAAAATTTCTTGTCAATGGCTTAACTATAATTACTTTTGAAATCCCCAAAAAACGTTTTGGTTTGGTTGGATCTAAGAGGTTGCTGAAAAGCCCTTTTTGATGTCATGTCCGCGAAGGCAAGCATCCCAAAATTCAAAAATCTTGGATTCCCGCTTTCGCGGGAATGACATTTTCCAACGATTTTTGACTTTTTCAGCACTTTGCTAAATGCGAGGAGGAACTCGAGGGTAGCCAAAAACGCCATGGTTCGGCCGGAAGCTCGCTCAAAACATCGAAATGCTATAGGCCAAAATTGTTTTTGCTCATCATCATGATTGCCTTTAAACAAGCACCCCCTCAATTCTCGCCGCCGCTGGGAACGACGACGATTTTTTGAATGAGGCTGGTGACGACGCGGTTGCCAAACTCCAAACACAACCCGCACGCCGCGGCGATGTCGACTTTGATGATGCTGCCGCCCCACGTGCAGCCGGCAATGGTGGTTTTCATCGGCGACAGCCCTTCGCGATCGAACCAGCCGCCGGAGACGAGATAGTAGCCGTTCTCGATCACCCGCATCGAGTAAACGGAATTGAGCGTCACCACGATCAGCCAATCGCCGAAGTGCAGATCGGCCTTGCGCACCTGTTTGAGCTTCTCCGACTGCGCAATGATGGCGTCGAGACTGTGGCCAAAGGAACCGGTCATAAAACTGGTTTGGGCAATTACCTTGACACTGTTAAGCTCCCATCTGTCATTTCGAGCGCAGCGAGAAATCTGTTTCCAAAAGATTCCTCCCTTCGATCGGAATGACATTTGTCAGCTAGGTTAACATTGTGAAATTACATTTGATCCTATTTACATTTAACAGGAAACTGAAAAAGTCACGAATTGCTCAGATTTGTCATTCCCACGAATCGAGCCGACTGGGCTACGCCCGTAGGGTTACTTCAGCATCACAAACTTCCTGGTTTGGGCAAATCCATTAATCTGCAAGCGATAAACGTAAACGCCGCTGGGCAATTTTTCGCCGCCCCAATCCACTTCGTGTATGCCGGCAGCTCTTTCGGCGTCGACCACCGTCGCCACTTCCTGGCCGACGAGGTTGAACACCTTCAGCGTCACGCGCCCGGAAGCAGGAAGAGCATAACGAAAACTGGTGGCATAGTTGAATGGATTGGGATAGTTTTGCGCCAGAGAATAACCGTCCGGCAAACTCAAGCTTTGGGCGCTCTCAATATATTTTGTTATCGTGTAAGCGCTCCAGTACGTGCCCGAGGTCGAGCCTGCGACATAGACATTGCCAAAAAAATCAAGAGCAACACCCGGAGCGGAATCTCCATAGCGCTTCGAGACCCACCGCTCAACGCCGGCGGCATCGTACTTGACGGTGGTTTGAACGTAATCCTGTGAATATGAATATCCCGTGACGAAAACATTTCCGAAATCATCGACACCAAGGCCGCTGACTTCATAAAATTCATTGACATTCCCGGAGTAGCGCGCTGCCCACTGCTCCACGCCTTGAGGATTGTAATTGACGGTCAAGTAGGGAGAAGCCCTTCCTGCCGCCTCAAAGCTCGATCCGGTCACATAGACGTTGCCGGATTTGTCGACGGCGAGTGCCACGGGCCGATCCGATGAATTTCCGGCGCCGTTATAGCTGGCGATCCACAGTGGCTTGCCATCATCAGCGCGATACTTTATCGTCACGAAATCGTATGAAGTTGCCGGGGCGCGGCTGGCGCCGGTAACATAAACGTTGCCAAATTTGTCGGCAGCAACGGCCACCGCGACATCCACTAAATTGGCGACGCCATTGTAATGCGCCACCCACTGCCGGCCACCGGCCGAGTTGTATTTGATGGTCAAATAATCAAGAGTGCCGTCGGCAAGACTACTCGCGCCAGTCACGTAGATGTTGCCAATGGCATCAATAGCCAAACCGGAGGCATGCTCGCTCAAATTGGCGGAACCATTATAAGCCACGATCCATTGCTCGTTTCCATTCGCATCGTATTTGATCGTGGTCAAATCCGTGTATAATCCGTCACTGGAATAGTAGGCCGTGCCGGTGACATACACATTTCCCCAGCGGTCAACTCCGAGCGCAATCGGTGAGTCGGGCAAATCTCCCGGGGCGTTGTAGCGCGCCGCCCACTGCTGCACGCCGGCGGAATTGTACTTGACCGTCGCATAATCCCTTCTCGTGTCCACACCATCGCTCTCGCCGGTAACATAAACATTGCCGGCGGCGTCAACGGCAATGTCGGCAACGTAATCGTAAAAATTTCCCGGCCCGTTATAACGCGCTGCCCATTGCTGAGCGCCCTCGCTGTTGAATTTAACCGTGGCAAAATCCGTGGTAGATTCCACTCCTTCGCTGAAGCCGGTCAAGTAAACGTTGCCGGCACCGTCCACCGTAAAGGCTCTGGCATAATCCCTTGAGCTGCCCGGCCCGCTTTCCCGGTTCAACCACAATTGGCTGCCTGAAGCGCTGTACTTGACCGTGGCGAAATCATAATCGTTATTTGCGGCCTCGCTCCGGCCGGTCACATAAACGTTGCCGGCAGCATCAACGGCCAAAGCCGTGGCTTGATCGTTTCCATTGGCCGGGGCGCTGTACCGAGTAATCCATTGTTTGGTTCCAGCCGGCGAATATTTGATCGTGGCAAAGTCGTCTTGATCACCCCAAATCCCGCCATAGCTGCGACTCGCCCCGGTCACGTAAACGTTTCCAGCAGCGTCCGACACGATGGCTCGCGGAACATCGTAGTTACCTGCCGGGCCGTTGTAACGATCAATCCATTCTTGTACGCCACCAGCGTTGTACTTGATCGTGGCGTAATCGACATAAGCTCCTTGTTCCCAACTATCTCCTGTCACATAAACATTGCCGCTATTGTCAACCGCCAAATCATAGACAAATTCGCTGTCATTAGCCGGCCCGTTATAGCGCGCGACCCATCGCTGTACGCCGGCTGAGTTATACTTTACCGTCGCATAATCCAACGCCGCATACTCGGCAGCCGCGCTCGATCCGGTCACATAACTATTTCCGAAGGCATCAACTGCAATGGCCACTGCCCTGTCATCCGCATTTGACTCGCCGTTATTGCTATAGCGCGCCACCCACTGCTGCGCTCCGGCAGAATTATATTTGACCGTCGTATAATCCAGGCCGGTATTGGTGAAATAAGTTCCGCCGGTGACGTAAACATTTCCCGAGCGGTCGAGAGCCAGCGCCGTGGCGCCGTCGTCTTGATTTTGTGGTCCGTTATAACGGGTCACCACTGTTGAACGCCATCCGTATTGTATTTGACCGTGGCGTAGTCGGCGTTCGCAGCGCCTGCGCTCGCGCCGGTTATATAAACGTTGCCTGAATCATCTACGGCAAACGCCATCGGCCTATCACTCGAATGCCCTGGACCATCATAGCGCGCCACCCATTGCTCAACGCCGGCGGAATTGTATTTGATCACAAGATAATCCCACGTCGTACCGGTGCTGGTGCTTGCCCCGCCGACATAAACGTTTCCCGCCGCATCGACGGCGACATCAATGGCGTAATCGTCGCCATCAAAAGGATTGTTGTAGCGTGCTTCCCACACCTTGCCGCCGGCAGCGTTGTATTTGATCGTCAGGCAATCCAATCCATACGGCAATTTCGTGCTGGCGCCGGTGACATAAACGTTGCCGCTGCCGTCTACCGCCACTGCATACGCTTCATCCCAGCTCGGCGCCAGTTGCGAAGCATAGTGTCTGATCCAGCCGATTTGAGCACTATCTGCGGTTGCCGCGCTGAGCTTCAAATTTCTCGGAGCAAATTTGCCGGGCACTTCCCAAGAATGAATTCCGAAGTAGCCGGCACGACGGCGCCAATCATTCCACGTATTGATTTTCGGAGGAATCTGCCATCGCGTGTCACCTGTTTTTGTTTCGGCGGTGTTATACCAAAGTTGCAGTGGACCGGCTTTTCTTAAAAAATCAAACTGAGCCGGCGCGATGATGTCATCGGTGGCGCGTTGCGGGTGAGCCGGTAGCGCATAAACCATCGTCACCAAAATGCAAGGAACGGCAAATGTTTTAACGCGCTTCATAATTTGCCCCTTTTCAGGATTACATTAATGCGCACTCCAACAACCGCACTGCACTTCCCCAAATCCGATCCCCGCGCCTTTCCATACGAACGCTTCGCTCGTGCGCACATTCTCCCAAAAGAACGCACTGCGCTGACGCGAATGGTTGCCGATTTCATTCATCGTTTCAGCGTCGTACAAACGGCCGTTTTTCATCACAAACAAAATATGCTCGCTATTTTGGATATTGTCAAGCGGATTCTGATTGAGCACGATCAAATCCGCCAGCTTGCCGGTTTCGAGCGAGCCGAGATCGCCGTCGAGGCCGAGATATTGCGCACCGTGCAAAGTTGCTGCGCGAATCACCTGCAGTGGCGTCATGCCGCCTTGTGCCAGCATCCACATTTCCCAATGCGCGCCGAGCCCTTGCAACTGGCCGTGCGCGCCGAGCAAAACTTTGGTGCCGGCATCCCGCAACGCCTTCGCCGTTTGCGCATTGCTGATGTGCCCAAAATCATCGTCCGGAATCATCATGCGCCGCCGGGCACGACCGTCGATAATCGGCCGCGGCGTGAAATTCAGCAGCCGCGATTTTTCCCAGACGTTGGTTTTCTGGTACCAATAATTCTCTCCCCAAATGCCGCCATAGCCGACGATCAACGTCGGCGTATATCCTGATTGGCTCGCGCCCCAAAGCTTGAGCACATCGTTGTAAACCGGCGCCACCGGAATCGAATGCTCGATGCCGGTGTGGCCATCGAGAACCATGCTCAGGTTGTGATAAAAAAACGAGCCGCCCTCCGGCACCACCATCATCTGCAGCTCGCGCGCGGCTTGGATAACCTGCTGGCGTTGGTTGCGGCGCGGTTGATTGTAACTTTTGACGGAGAAGGCGCCCACCGCTTTCATCCGGCGCAAATGCGAGCGGGCCTCGTCCAAATTATTGATCACCGTTTTGAAATCGCCGTCGGCGCCGTAAAGAATCGTGCCGGTCGAATAAACCCGCGGGCCAATCATTTTGCCGGCGGCCACCATTTCCGCCATGCTGAAAACGGATTCGGTGTTGGCCGACGGATCGTGCATCGTCGTCACGCCATACGCCAGATTGGCAAAGTAAGCCCAGCTTTGTTGCGGCAACAAGCCGCTGATGAAATGCATCGCGTGCGCGTGAACGTCGATCATGCTCGGCATGATGGTTTTGCCTTGCACGTCGATCCGTTTCGCATCGGCGGGGATCTCGACTTCGCTCGATCTGCCGATAGCGACAATGCGATTGCCGTCCACGACGATCGCGCCGTTTTCGATCACCTCGTCGCCGCGCATGGTGATGATTCGCGCGCCGACCAACGCCAGCTTGCCTGCCGGGACATCGGTTTTCAATTTCAAGCTAATGCGTAAACCGGTCGTGTCCGGCGGCGGAATGCTGTCCGCTGCGCCTTCGACAAATTTGAAGCTGCGCGTCAACTCTCGCGTGAAATATTCCGGGCCGATGGTCCAGTGCAATTTTTTGCCGTCGCCGGACCAGTGCAGATAATTGCCGGCATCGCGCGAAACTTTTTTCACCGGAATGGCTTTGGTATTGGCGTTGAGATCGATCACGCCGCCGGTTTGTGGAAAAGGCGCGATGTAGGCGTTGAACAACTCGGTGAACGCCACCCACTCTTCATCCGGACTCGGCACGATGTCGGTGACGTATTTCAACTTGAAATGCTCACGCGGCTCACCGCCATCCAACCGCACGCTCTTATAAGTTTTCTCCATACCGCCGCCGGTGAGATAAAAGATGCGATCGCCTTTGCGATTGAAGCGCGGGTCGCGGCCTTCTTCGGTGATCAAATTCGGCTGGCCGCCATTGGCAGAAATCCAATAGAGGCCGGTTTCGGTGCCGTGCGCAAATCCCAATACGCTGTTGCCGTTGTCGCGTTGGTAAACAATTTTTTGCCCATCCGGCGAGAATTTTGGGCCGAGATAATAACCCTTGCGGGTAACGAGCTTTTGGGATCTGATGCGGCCATCGAGAGGCGTTTTGTAAACCGCGCCGAACGCGGTGTCATTCCACGTCGTGTAAACCACCCATTTGCCGTCCGGGCTGAACGCGGGTTCGAACTCGAAATGGTTATCGTTGGTGAGCCTTTGCACCGCGCCGCTGGGCAAACGCTTTTTCCATAGCTGGCCGGTGGCATTGAAGACGAGCCACTGGCCGTCCGGCGAGGTGACGGCATTGCGAATCATTTTCACTTCAACCGAATCCGGACTGACTTTTTGCGGAAACCGCAGCGCCGCGGTGATCGTCTGTTTGACTTTTGCTTCGAAAGGAATCGGCGTAGCTTTCTTGGTGGCAATATCGATTTTCCAAACTTTACCTTTGGCCCAAATCACCATACTCTTGCTATCCGGCGTCCAGGCGTAATTGGGATACACGCCGAAGGTTGCCCAGGTCTCTTGTTGATCTTTGTTCAAGCCGTCGTAAATCGGCAGTTCCTCTCCGGTTTGCAGATCATAAAGATAAAGCACACTCTTCAAGCGCACGCGGCGAACAAACGCCAGATACTTGCCATCCGGCGAGGGTTGCGGCCGCACCGCGCCACCGGCGCCTGCGATCAAATTCGTCAACTTGCCGGCTCCGCCCGTCTGGGTCTCGCGATCGAGGCGACGGATGACATAAATTTGGCCGTTGGGATCCTTGTTGTATTGAAAGGTCGGGCCAGGACTCATATCCTCGCTGAAATAAACATAGCGGCCGTCCGGTGAAACACTCGGCTCGCCGGCATCTTGTTGATCGTTCCGGCGCTTGGTGAGCTGCAAACCCTCGAGGCCGCCGGAAGCGTGATACAACCACATTTCGCCGGCGCCGAGCGAGCGCGTGCCGGTGAAATGCTTGCGCGCGACGAGATACTTGCCGTCCGGCGTCCAACTCGCATTATTCAGCAAACGGAAATCTTCTTTCGTCACTGCTTTCGCGCCAGAACCATCGCGATTCATCACCCAAACATTGTCTCCGCCGGCGCGGTCGCTGGTGTAACTGATCCGCTTGCCATCCGGGCTGAATCGCGGCTGCACTTCAAACGCCGGCCCGCTGGAAAGCAGCTTCGCCGCGCCACCGGTGATGGGCATGATATAAATGTCGCCCAACAAATCGAAGACGATCTCTTTGCCATCCGGACTGACATCGAGATTCATCCACGTCCCTTCCGTCGCGGTAAATTCGACATCGCTGGTCGGACCGTGCGCGGCGGTGACATCCCACTCCTTTTTCTTTGAGGAATCTGATTTCTTGGTGGAATCTTGCTTGGTGGCTTTCGTCGTGTCGGCAGGAAAAATTTCGGCTTGAAGCGCGGACGAGAAACAAAATAGACAGACGATCAGCAAAGCGTAAAAGCGGCGTCGCGACATGGTCTCTCTCCCTCGAGGTGAATGCGTTCTCTCACACAATCTGCGTGCAGATCAGGTCTTTGATTTTCTTCGCGTTGCGATGTATATCAATGCAGGGTGTAGGGCATGAAAAAGAATACAGAAAAGTTGGGGAAAAGTCAAGAGGAGAATTTCGGGAATGCTTTTGGGGAAATTTGTGCCGTCAAATTTCTATGTACGCTCCGATTTGAATTTGTGCTATTACAGCTTGCAGGCGGGGTACCAAGGTTTTAACCACACTCAACTTGTTGGAAGGGAACACAATTATGGCTACTTTCCGTCCCTTCAGATTTTGCTGATAGCGCAGATTCTTGTCGCCGGTGAGAAATAGATCAAACATCGGTTCTGCCAGTCGCAAAAGTGGGCCGTTTTTGATGCCCGCCCAGCCCATTTCTTGGACTGTCGCTACGTCGTGCCCTGGTAAAACCCTCTTGAGATAACGAGGCAGGTCATCGTCGATGAAAATTCTCACAGTGACTCTACTTTCTCCAGAATACGCTTTGACGCGGACTCTAAAAGCTGAATGGCTTGCTCGCTTTTGACGGTCGGAAAGTTATCAAGAAACTCGGTTAAGCTACAACCATCCATAAGATAGTCAAATAGGGTTCGGACCGGAACTCTCGTGCCAACGAACACCGGAACACCGCCCATGATTTCCGGATCAGAATGGATGGGAAGACCATTTGCTGAAATTGTGACGGTACTCATTGCGAACCTCCTTACGCTTGTCAATACAAGCAGACAGGGATTTTACAACATCACGGCTTTGCCAAATTGCAAAACTGGTCAAAGATATTGAAAGCAGAACGCTAACTATGTCCAAGCTTTCTGAGTAAAAATATACAAAAGTTGGGGAAAAGTCAAGAGGGTAATGCCTCAGTCACAGGGGGAAAATCGTAGCGCAGTCTTCCAGACTGCAGACAAGATGTCTGCGCTACCCCCCTTCACTGAGGGAATACTCAAGAGGAGAATTGGGGCTTGACTTTTTGAGAAATAAATGTAAATTTGAGGTGGTGAAACTATAAGTGCATTTCAATTTTCGAGACGAAAATTATCGTTGCAAAGGAAAATCACAATGGCCAAACGAACGATATCTCTCGACCGCTTACTCCGGCGCATTGCAGTCAATCCGAAGGTCATGGTGGGCAAGCCCGTCATTCGCGGCACCCGTATTCCGGTCGAGCTGATCGTCAAAATGCTGGCGCAAGGCATTGCCGAAGATGAGATTTTGAAAGAATATCCCCGACTCAAATCGGATGATATAAAAGCGGCTCTGGCTTACGCGTCCGTCGTGTTCAGCAACGAAGAAATTTACCCTCTCACCGAGCTTGAGGTCGCCGCTTAAAATTCGTCGTGGCCGAGAGCACAGGAGACGCTATGGTCAATGAACTCCGCCGGCTTAACCACGACGTGGTCTCCATTCACGAGCAAGCCCCTGGCACAGCAGACTCAAATGTTTTAAATATCGCCGCACTCAAAGATCGCCTTTTGCTTACCAATGATA
>JBOHQZ010000174.1:0-9791 GCA_050732275.1 bacterium | reverse complement strand
TATTTGGTGAGAGCGAGCTTTCCGAGTTGCCAAAGTGGAAAAGCTGGGATTTGACGTCCTTGACGCAGGAATGGTTGGCAACGCCTACCAGCAATTACGGCGTGATTTTGTGGGCGACGAATGAAAATACTGACGGTTATACATTTCGTTTCCATTCTTCCGAAGCCAGCAATTCGAGTGATCGCCCTTATTTGGAAGTGGTCTATTCTACAGAAGCGACAACGAGTACCGTCTACTTTCTGAAAGATCATTTGGGCTCGATTCGTGCGACGGTTTTGGACAGCACCGGCGCGCCGGTGATTGGTTACGATGATTACGACCCGTGGGGCTATCCGCTGGCGCTGCGCACGAAGGCGATACCGAATGCGTATTTGCAGGGGGCGTCGAAGAATAAGTTTACGGGGAAGGAACGAGATGAAGAGTTTGGACTGAATTTGGATTATTTTGGGGCGAGGTATTATGATTCGCAGATTGGAAGATTCCCTGCGGTGGATCGTTTTGCGGATAAGTATCCATCATTGACTCCGTATCATTATGGTGCAAATAATCCTCTCAGGTTTATTGATGTAAATGGAGATAGCCTTCTTCTTTCTGGGTATCGAGAAAATATAGATACCTTCGTTCAGATTGCTAATGAAGCTTTAGGAGGATTCCATACGGTTTCAGTTGACGAGAAGGGTCTAGTAGCTGTTACTGCAACCGATCAAGAAGGACCTCTGACATCACAACAACAGGGATTTTATGACGCATTGATGAGCGCGGCAAGCCATGAAGTAAGTGCAGTAAATATAGGTCTTGTAAGTGGTTCTGAACAGGTAATAGTTGGATCATATTTTTTAAGTCAAATTGATGTAGCAGATGTTTCTAAATTTGGAAAGGGAGAATTTGTAACTGCAGCCGGAAAACTGGCACATGAAGTTAGAGAACAAGCAGAAAAGCAACTAACGAGAACCAATGATTTTGAAGCACATCACGCTCTTGCTATTCAGGCCGAGAATTCAGTTAATGCGACAATTAGAGGGGCGCAACGCTCTGGACCAGACCTCAGACGAGTAGATCCTGGAATTTTAAGTGGGAGCATATTTATCGATTATACTAAAGCTAACACTACAAAAGCGGTGAAGTACATTTTACTCAGAAATAATTTAACGAGGGTTGAACAATGAAGAAACTATTTTTTGTTTTGAAAGGAAAGAGCTGTTTTACTATTTGTTTTGTAATGCAAATATTTATGGTTCTGCTCTCTTGCGATCAAACTGAAAAGAGTTCGCTAAAAGACAAAGAGCAAAAAGCTATTTCAGTGAACATGGTCAAAATTGAAACTATATTTCAAAAACACTTTTCAATGCTTGACTCAGTGTTGGCTGGAAAGTATCGTGATAGAGCCTATCCAATAGAGAGGTTGCAAGAGGCCATTAATTTCATGGAGTCAGTGACTGGTATTCTTTCTAAAGCCGAGGGTACCGATATCGGCAGAATTGACGTAAAGCAAGATGATATTGTAAATTGGAAAAATTGGTATACTCAGAATAAGCATAAACTACAATGGGATGAAGCAAAAAAAAGAATTGTGATACCTGAACAATAACTTAGTTGGACTTTGTCCAAACTCTGCTTTTTTTCCTTTGACGGCGACGACCCCATCGATTTTGAAGACGCCGATTCGACCCTACACTTCTTTTTCCCGAAAGATTATGCTTACGCGGCCGCGGATAGCGTTACTGATTTTGCGAATCGAATCAGCTTGCGGCGTTATTTTTATTCCGATCGCGGCAAGGACTACATGCTCGTGGGCGTGCCGTGGAGCTGGATCGATTCGGCACCGGAAGGGGAACGGCAGTAACTATGAAAGTGATGCCAAGCTGACAGTGGACAAATTTCAAAATGCGTATTCAAACTGTCATTTTCGACCTCGGCGGCGTTCTCATTGACTGGAACCCGCGTTATCTTTATCGCAAGCTCGTGCAGAGCGAAGCGGAAATTGAATATTTCCTCGCAAATGTATGCACTTTCGCCTGGAACGCGCAACAGGATGCCGGTCGCCCATTTCGCGAAGGCGTGGCGCTATTGCAAGCACAATTTCCGCAATACGCGGAATTGATCGAAGCCTATCATCAGCGCTGGGAAGATATGTTGGGCGGCGCCATCTGGGAGAGCGTGACCATCTTTCGGCAAATCAAAAGCGCTGGCATGCGGTTTATGCGCTCACCAATTGGTCCGCAGAAACCTTCTCTCCCACCAAAAAGAAATTTGGCTTCTTGCAAGAATTCGACGGCATCGTGGTTTCAGGCGAGGAGAAAGCCGCGAAGCCGGACGCGCGCCTTTTCCATATCTTGCTGGAGAGATACAAGATCGCGGCGAGCACCGCGCTTCACATTGACGACAACGCCGATAATATCGCTACGGCGAAACAGATTGGCATGCACCCGATTCATTTTCAAAACGCGCCGCAATTGCGGCAAGCATTGCAAGAGTTGAAGTTGTTGTAAATGCCTCTGCCCGGTAAAAATTGGCATCAAAATTATGCCACGGCTAATTCTGTTTCAGCTTGTTTTGCGCCGTTGCCGTTTTCTGCAAAAGCACGAGCGACCTCATTGGCGTTGGTCAGCGGATCGCCCTTTATCAACCAACGCCGGCGTCGAATTGGTGGGACAAGCTCGCCAACGGGAACGTCTTCCGAGACGATAGGAATGACCGGCTTCTTCAATCCCAAAGCTCCTCCCAGCTCCATCAAAGCCCATCTTGAATTAATCACTTCCGGTGTGACGATGTAAACCATCGTGTTGCTGTTCGGGAGCCCTTCACGAAGTTTTTCGACAAAAGATTCTCCAGGCAAAATTATCTTTTCATCAAACCAGACTTTGAGATTGTGATTTTCAAGGGCCTCGACAAAACGCCGTACCCACTCGCGTTCTTTGTGGGGATAGGAAATGAAAATGTCATAAGTCATTGGCATGATTGAACTCCTTAATTGGCTTTGACAGCAAGTTTTTTTCTAAGTTGATCTATGTATTCTTCGATTTGATTTAAAGCTATCATATCACGTTTTTTGAGGGTGATTGGAAAATTTGGCTGTGTTATTAGCTCATCGATGTTCAATCCATAAAGAACAGGAACGATAGGAATTCTCCTGTACCAGGCCACGCCGATTTCCATCCAAACAAAGTTGCTCGTCTGCCCCCATGGGGTAAACAGCACCAGCACCTCATCTGCCTGATGCAGGGCTTGGAGGATTCGAGCCTAAAAATCTTCACCCGCCTTGATATGCTCTTGATCTAAAAAAGTCTCTATACCCTCCATTTCGATTTTTGAAGCGATTTGTCCGGCAACCCAACTATCAAGATGTGAGTGGCTGATGAAGACTAGATATTTCTTCTCTGGTTCGCTCACTGTTTTGGCGGCTCCTTTAACAAGTTCCGATAAGTTTTCCCTTCCAAAATATAATCGACTTTTCACTCCGATGCAAGGGATTTTATGCTACCGAAAAAATCACCATTTCCTTTCCACCCACAGATAGGCACAGCTAAAAAGAAAAAATAGGAAAAACCAGATCGAAGGTAGCGCTTCAATATTATCGTGAACTCGGCGTTCAACCTCGCTTTTTAGATTTGCATTCTGCCAAACCCGCCGTTGCGTCGCGGCGACTCTTTCTGCCGCCTGCCAGGTTTGCCAGCTCTCTTTTTCATACGCATAAAACCAATGCGGCTCACCGCCTGCGCGAGAAACCTGATGCCACCCCGGCTGCCGCGGCCAGAACGTGCCGGACCAGCGCTGCGAATCAACAAGGTCTTGTTGCAGAAAAAGCGAATCGGGGTAATCCGCTTCTGCCGCGGCGATTCCGACCGGACGCGCCGCTATCGTGACCAGCGTCAATTGCACCGGCTGATCGACCACCGCTGGCCTTGCAGACGATACCGACCAAAGATCACGTTGCCCGGTTTTTGGCGCAAGCGCGGATAACAAATACGACCAATATGCGGCATGATATGGCGCATGGCCTTCGAGTATCCAATGATAGGTGTCGCGCACGAGACTGAGGCCGACTTGCCCTTGCCCGCGCCGATATGTCGCGGCCAGCGTTCGTTCCATTTCATCTTTGATCAATGGCTTCATCCCGAAAGCATTTTTGATCATAAAAGGCTCGGCGGGTATGGCAGTCGTCGCGCCCGCTGCCATTCCCGGCCAGTTGGGTTTGACGAGGCGCTCATCAAGCTCGGCGAAACGCTCGAAATGAAAATCGAGAAAGAATTCACGGTTTGAAAAAGTGCGCCGGTTGTCCTCTAAAGTCGAGTTATCGGGCATGATCAACACGCCCAATCCCTTTTGTTCCACTGCAGCGCGCAATGCCCGGCGTTCCGCTTCGCTCAGATCGTGCAGTGTCCGGCCGTCGATGATTGCCACTTCAAAACTGCGCAGCAAGTTGGCGGTGATTTGGGTGAGATCGATTTTCGGCTGATTGAAATACTCGAAACGATAACGCTCACGGCTGATTTTTGAGCGGATCGCCAACACGCCTCGATGCTTGCTCAAAAAAATTTTCAGGAATTTGGTTTCAAAACTGACTTGGTTTTCGAGCACCAGTATTCTCAACGGCTGTGGCTCCGTTACCACGACGCCGAGCTTTTCTTCAAATCGTGTTCCCCCATTTTTTGCTCTCAAGCTAATGGTATAAAGATATTTTCCGGTTTCGCGTAGCAGCGCCTTAAGCTCAAAGGCCGCCTCATCTTCTTGGGAGGCTATTCGCACGGAATCAACTTCGCCGCCCGGATCGGAAAGATAGAGCAGGCTCTCTTCGCCATTTAAGCCGGCAATGACGCCTTGAATTTGCAGCGCTTGTCCGAGCACCAATTCCCGCGACCATTGCGCGCGTTTGATGCCAAGCGGCAATGGCATCCAATGCGGCTCGATTTGCATCGAATCCAACGCCTCCCAATCGTACTCGTTAAGGCCGTGGCCAATGACGTGCAATTTTTCGATTTCAGGATAATGCCGCTTGAGATAAGCGCCATCCGGCATAACTTGAATTTTTGAATTGATAGATTCCCATTTTTGTGTTTCATCGAGGGAGAAGGCCAACGGCAGGGACTTGATTGAATCGGGCAGATTTTGCCAGTTGCCTAAATCTGCGCCTGGCGTGATCAACACCGCTGTCGAAGGTCTGGAACGCGAGAGCCACTGGGGTTGCAAAGCTATCGCCAGCAAGGACAGCACCGCGATGAAATTTGCCGCGAGACGCGGTGCGCGCCTTTTCCGATTGGCGCGCTGAAAAGTCAACCACGCTAGGCTGGCGAAGAGCAGCACAGCAGAGGCGATGAGTGCATAAAAAACCGGCGCCGTTGTCGGGATGAAAAGTGATTCCCCTCTCATCGCGCTGCACCGATTTTTTCAAAGTAGCGGGCAGATAACGACGAACGCGATTTGCCGCTTTTCGATGGAAGATGATCAGCCGCCGGTAAAATATTCCAAAAGGCGCGTTGGACGGAAAGCAGGCAATCACGGCAAAGCTCACTTTTGTTGTCAATGTCCGTAATGAGCGTGCGCAAATCTTGCAGCGCTTGCAGATGCTGGCCCGGTTGCGCCATGACGTGACGCGCCAATTCCTGCCCGGCGGCTTCTAAAATCCGCGCCTCTGTGGAAGTGGGCGTTGCGGGCGAGGTTTGCAGCCGTTGCAGCAGAGGCAAAGCCTGGCGTATGTTGGCGAAAGCCTTCACTTCTTCAATTTGCTTTTGCGCATGCCGATCGTTGATCACCGCCAGATCGCCGCTCAAGCGCTTTTCATCGACTTTGATGGGCGACGGCTCGAACCCCACGCGTTGCACGTAGGCGCGCGAACGGTGTTGCACGTCTTTCAACAGCTCGAGGGCGCGGTATTCGTGCGGCAGCGCGGCTTCGGGCTGATGCGTTCGCAAACGCAGCTCGGCATCCCACATTTGGCCCATCGCGGCTTTCAGTTGCGTTTTGATCGATGGCGCGAGCAACGTGGCATTCTCCGCTGAATCGTGCGAATGGCCAAATTCATTCGCCACTGCCGCCGAAGCCGAAGTTTCATCTGCCGCACTTTGTTCCGGTGTCGTCTCTTCTTCCGCGCCGTCTTCAAACTCGTCGCCGAGGTATTGGCTGTAACGGAATCGCAACGCCTGCTGATCGAGCCCCAAATTGTTCGCGCGTTTTTTAAATTCACTCTCGCTCAATTGTTTTCTCTCCGCGATGAGCTTTTCCGTGTCGATGATGATCTGGCGCTGGCTGCGAAAATATTCCGGCAAATAATTGATCGCCAGGCCGGCACTGATCGACAACTCGATTGTCGCCGTATCTTTTAAGGCGATGAAATATGTTTCCGAACGGCTGCGGTTGGCAGTAGGAACGCGATTGTCGGCCGCTTCGATGAAAAAGTAAAGCTCATCTCCCGGCGCCATGCCAAGCGCGGCAAGGTCCAATTCTTTGCGCAATTCCCAGCGGCGCGGCGAGCGTTTGGTGATCGCCTCGAACGCGAGCGTGTCCTCGCGAAACTTCACCGCTTCGCCGGAGCCGCGTGCCATCGTGGCAATGATTTCAGCTTTGACGAGGCCATGATCGTCATCGGCCACGGTTTGCAGAGCTACCTGAGGTTTTTGTCCCGGCGCGAGGTCGAGGCGGGATTGTTCCGGACTCAAAACGATGATGAGGGGTTCCCGGTCCGGCGTCACTTCGATTTTATAATAGTCAGACTGAAAAACGCCGTTTTCAACTTGGCGCAGCTCGAGAAAATAAAACCCGCTTTCCCGAATTTTGCACTGCGCCACAAAACGCCTATCTCCGGTTTGACGAAGTGCCACCGTATCGTTATCGCTGAAAACGAGCGAGCCTTTTTCAATAGATTGGTTCGTGGTGAGGTGCCAGGTAATTTGTGCGCCTTCTTCAGCAACGAGCTCGAATTGCGACAGCACGCGTTTGGCCCGGCCGGTGTAAGCCGGCGGCACAATCTCAATTCGTAGCGTTTCGATTTTTAACGCCATACGAGTTGCGATGTTGGCGAGTGAATCCGGTCGATGCGCCAACATCCCGGAGTTGATTGGGCGTTGCACCGGCGACGAATAAAACGCCGCACCGGCTGCAATGCCAAGCGCCAACGCTGTAGAGGCAGCGAGGAAAATCCAGGCGGCGCGCAGAGCATTATGCGGCAGTTGAGGGCGTGTTTGCCAGTTGCTCATCTCCTGCAAAACTCGCCGGCGCTGCATCGCTTCCAAAACTGTCAACCCGGGCTTGAGCAAAAGTTGGCAACTTTCCTCCACTTCAGGCCGAATGCGGTTGAGATGGCGCGCGATGAGTGAGGCGTCAATTGACTGCCTGCGATGTAATCGAATCCAGGTGAAAAAAATGACGATGAAAAAAACAATGCCGATGACGATTGCCGCTGGCCACCCCATTGTAAAGCGAAATAAAGCTGTCGCCAGCAAGGACAATCCGAATGTCTTCAGCGCCGTAGCAAGATAGATTTTTCTGCGCCATTGCTGCGCGAGAGCGTGCAGCAATTTTTGGGCGACCTCCGGAGTCATGGCGACTTCCTTTCGGCGATCCAGCGTTCCAATGCGAACAACAAAACCGCCAAAATCCAGAAGAGAAGGTGTAGATCATGAGAGGCTTGATTTGGCATTGTTGCCGTTGCGGCAGTTTGGCGTGAAGGGAGAAGCTGCGCTGCGCTGACCCGGCGCTGATCGAAATGGCGATTGACAACTCCGGCATTCGGCGAAACGAGAGCGCCATGCTTTATAAGCGATAACATCCACTCCGGAAAAATTTGGTTTAACACCAACTCGTTCCACGCCGGATGAAACCGACTGTAAAAGCGAAAATGAAATCCCAATCCTCGGCGTTGGCTTTCTAACAGCGGTTCGCCAAAGCCATCAGTCCATAGGACCAGCCCCTGCATGCTCGGCGCCGCGCGCCGCCAAAGACGCGGAGAGTTTTCTACATTTGTGTTATTCATGACGATCAAGCTTTCGTACCGTTCATAGGGTTGTGCGCCGGCGTCGCTGATCAAAATAAGTCCTCGCTCGACTTGCGCGAGCATGGCTGCCGGCACGGCTTGATCCGCAAGCCAGAACACAAAATCGGCAGTTTTTAAATCTTGCTCATCTCCACCAAAAAGTTGAGATTTAAAGGCAAGAGGGATTTGACTAAATTCCGCGGCGGCGACGAGGGCCGATTGCACGTAGCGGGCGTCATCGCGGCGCTGGTGATCGTGTATAATGGCGATGATCGTTGAATCTTGGTTGGGGAGAATTTCATACACATTATCAGCAGGATTGCCATCTTGTTCCACCAAACGCAAAGTATCCGCGCGATTGTCGCGATGGGGAATGACCTGGAGCGCGGGCAGGTTCGGGCCGGATAAAATCTTTTGTTGATGGGGCATTTTCAGCAAATAGCGCTCGAAAATCGTTTGCTGTGAACCGCTAAAACCAATCACGAGATAAAGGCTGTCATTGCGCGTGAGCCGCGCTTCGTGAATCCAACGATTTTGACGCGCGCTCGGAACGACATGCCAATTGACGGTTGCGCGCAAAGCCGGGCGTTCGCCGTGAAAGGAGGCCAAACGATCGTATGAGAAAATCCACAAAGGAGCATGAGCAGGCAACAGCGCATCCGCTTCGCGCAGCAACGACCAGATATTTTCGTCGGAGATCGCCCGATGGTGAACCATCGGGCTGAGAGGTAGGCGGCTAAAGCCGCCTGTCAATGAGCCACCTTCAGGCGACTTCCAATTCCGAGATCTGGGATTCATTCCAGAGAGAAACCCCGGTGCGAGGAGATGAAGCTCGTTTCCGGCAGCGACAAGAGAATCGATAAGATGTTGATGTGATCGAGGCAGATTGGGTAATAATTCCGGCGCGACTAAAACCCAGCCGCGAGAAATTGCCTTGCTCAACCCCGGCCTTTCCTGCCAATAAGGTTGTGCCAGGAGCAGCGCGAGTATGGCAACAAGCGCCGCTCGCAACAGCAGCAAAGGAATTTCACTCAGCTTGAGGCTTTTGAGACGATGGCTCTCAGAAGCTTCGAGAAAACGGATGCTGCCGACTTTGATGGTTTTTCCCGCCCTCCGGCTCAACAAATGAATAGCAATCGGTACCGCAACAGCCAGCAGCGAGAGCAGCCAGAAAGGGGATAGAAAACGCAGCATAGTTTTTTTAAAAGTATTCGCAACGAAAGGGGAACTGCAACGAAAAAAAGTAAACGATCGTGAACCTCGTCTTAGATCGCACCGTTTTTGAATGACCAGCGGAAAAAACGCGGCCAACGGATTGAAAGTTAAAGCTTGGTTCGTTGTATCAAATATTTTCGCAGCGCCAAATCGAGCGGCTGGTCGAGCGTCAGAAGCTCGTAAGCGAGGTTTTGCTCGCGCAGCGCTTGTTTCGTCGCTTGCAGTTGATGCTGCAGGTTTTTAAGATAAGAAGAGCGCGCCTGTTGGGCGTCCACCTGCACGGTTTTGCCGGTTTCCAAATCCTCAAAGGTGAAGAAGCCGGCGTAATCGAAGGCCATCTCGTTGCGGCTCATGAGATGAAAGAGCAGCACTTCGTTTTTCAGCGCGCGCAATTTCGACAGCGCGGCGGTGATCTCATTTTGATGTTCGTGCAAATCGCTGACGAGCACGATCATCTCACGTTTTTGCGAGCCGGTGAGCGTGCCTTCCAGAGTTGCCCAATTCGGCCAGATTCCGGCGGGCTTGGCGCGCTCCAATTCGTGCAAAAAGCGGTGCAGTTGTTGGTGATCGCGTTTGGGCGGCAAGTGCAAATTGGCGGGCTCGTTGATGA
>JBOHQZ010000173.1:0-9791 GCA_050732275.1 bacterium | reverse complement strand
CGGCAATTGGCGCCTCTGACACAATGCGAGATTCGTGGCCGCCGAGGAGACGCTCGTGAAGATTTTGATGGTCGACAAATATTTTTTCATCAAAGGCGGCGCCGAGCGTTATTACTTCGAGCTTAAGCAAATTCTCGAGCAGCACGGCCATCAAGTGATTCCCTTTTCGATGCAACACCCGGACAACGCGCCGACGGAGTGGGCCGATTATTTTGTCAGCAATATCGAATTTAACGGGAACGGCCCGCTGCGAAAGCTGGCGCAAGCGCCGAAAATCGTCGGCCGGGTGTTGTATTCGCAAGAGGCGAAAGCCGCCATCACCAAGTTGATCGAGCGCGTCAAGCCGGATATCGCGCACCTGCACATGATCGACCATCAATTGTCACCGTCGATTTTGCACGCGCTGGCGCGCTACGATATTCCGGTGCTGCAAACATGTCATCAGTATAAATTAATTTGTCCGAGTTACCGGCTGTTGGTGATGCGCGAGAATCGTATTTGCGAGAAATGTGTCACCGGCAATTTTTATCATGCCGTGCTCGAACGCTGCCATAAAGATTCGGCGGCGGCCAGCGCGCTGATCGCGTTCGAATCGTATTTGCACAAATGGATGAAGGTTTACGATCTCATCCAACTCTTTCACGTGCCGAGCCGTTTTCTCGGCGACAAGCTGCGGGAGAGCGGCGTCGGCGCGCAACGCATTTGGCATCAGTTTTATACCATCGACTTGCGCCATTATCCTTTCTCGGAAGTATTCGAAGATTATTTCGTTTATTATGGCCGTTTGTCCGAGGAGAAGGGAATTGTGACGCTGTTGCGCGCGATGCAAAACGTTTCGCAATCCAAGCTGCTGATCATCGGCGACGGGCCGCAGCGTGGCGAGCTGGAGAAATTCGTCAGCGCTCACAAATTGTTCAATGTGATTTTTACCGGATCGAAATCAGGCAAAGAATTGACCCAGCTTGTGTCGCGCGCCAAATTTGTCGTCGTGCCGAGCGAGTGGTACGACAACTCGCCGCTGGTGATTTACGAATCGTTTTCGATGGGCCGTCCGGTGATCGCCACCAAGTTGGGTGGTATGCCGGAGCTGATCGAGGACGGCGTAAACGGCCGCCTGTTTGCTCCGAAAGACGCCGAAGGGCTGAGCCGTATCATCAATGAGATGTTGAAAGACGAAAGCCGTTTGCGCGCCATGGGGAAAGCCGGCCGCGCCACCGCCGAACGCGAGTTCGATCCGGAAGTGCATTATCAAAAGATTCATGAAGTTTATCAGCGACTAAGTTCGTAGTAATGCCTTTAGGCATTCTCTGTTTGGGATTTAGAAAATGCGTCAAGATTCAACGACACTTTGTTCATTTCGCATGTTTTGCGCCTAAAGGCGCTACTACAAGCATTTTGGAGACACAATGGCTGTTTTATCCATCACGCAAGGTCATGATACCGGCGCCGTCGTCGTCAAAAATGGACGCATATTGGCTGCCATCAACGAAGAGCGCCTGTCGCGCATTAAAATGGATACGCAATTTCCGGCGCGCTCCATTCAGGCGGTGCTCGATATCGCCGGATTGAAAAAAGAAGACATCAAGCACGTGGTCATTCCCGAGCTGCGCAAAGGCGACGACATTCTCAAAAATATTTTGCCGAAATACCCGCAAAGCGTTTTTGCCGGCGTCAACGGCGAAGCGACGTTGGGTGACCGCGCCCGCCAGCTTTTCATCTCCGGCAGCTTGTTGATGAAAACCTATTCGCGCATGGCAGTGCTCTATCGCAAGTACGAGAAACGCTTTCGCGACATGTTTCCGCACGCGCAGTTGCACCGCGTCGAGCACCATCTCACCCATGCGGCTTCGGCATATTATACCAGCGGCTTCCCCAAAGCGCTCGTGATCACCGCCGATGCGTGGGGCGATTTTGTCTCCACCATGGTTTGCCTCGGCGAAGGCAAAAAGCTGACGCCGGTGCATCGTTCTTATTATCCGAACTCGCTCGGCCATTATTATCAGAGCCTCACCAATTGGCTGGGATTTCGCGGCGGCCGGCATGAAGGCAAAATTCTCGGCTTGGCGGCGTTCGGCGATCCGGCCTCGCCCGTCTACGACCGCATCAAAGGCCTGTTGAAGTGCGAAGGTTTGGATATTCACACACCGAACATGATGGGCAAGCTCTGGCACAAGAATGCGCCGTTCGGCCAGAATTGCCTCATGCGTGATTTGATCGCCAACCATAAACGCGAAGACATCGCCGCGGCGTTTCAGCGCCGTTTTGAAGAAGTGGTCACGGAATTGGTCAAAAATGCGCTGGAGCAGTATAAAGTTGACAACATCTGTTTGGCCGGCGGCATCTTTGCGAACGTAAAATTGAATCAGCGCATCTTCGAAGTGCCGGGCGTCAGCCGCATTTTCATCTTTCCGAATATGGGCGATGGCGGCGTGTGCGCCGGCGGTGCGTTGTATTACGACATCAGTCAGAACGGCTCCACCGGCAGCTCGCTGCCGCACGCTTATCTTGGCCCGAATTTTACCGAGAAAGAAATGGAAGCGGCGTTGCGTAAGCGCGGGGTTGAGTTTGAACATTATAAAGATATTTCGGTGAAAGTTGCGGAGCTGTTGACGCAAGGCAAAGTCGTGGCGCGCTGTGACGGCGCGATGGAATACGGCCCGCGTGCTTTGGGCAATCGCACCATCATGTATCCGGCCACCGATCCGGCGGTGAACAAGTGGCTCAACGATCGCCTCAAACGCACTGAGTTCATGCCGTTTGCGCCGGTGACGTTAATGGAAGAAGCGGAAACGTGCTATAAAAATTTGCGCGGCGCCGAATATCCGGCCAAGTTCATGACTATTACGTTCGATTGCACGGATTTCATGCGCACTAAATCGCCGGCGGCGGTTCACGTCGATCACACCGCGAGGCCGCAGCTCATCGACGAGCAAACCAATCCGGGATATTATCGCATCGTCAAAGAATATTTCAAGCGCACCGGCATTCCGAGCGTGATCAACACCAGCTTCAACATGCACGAAGAGCCTATCGTTTGCACGCCGGATGACGCCATCCGCGCTTTTCAGTTGGGCCATCTCGATTACCTGGCGCTGGGCCCGTTTTTGGTTAAAGGGCAAGGACAGGAGTAAATTGGCAATTCACAATTCACAATTGTCAATTGATAATTGTCAATTGATAATTGTCAATTGATAATTTTTTAAGAATTTCTTGTGGTCATCACATACTTCAGTTACCTCTGGGATATCGACGGCATTTCCGCCGGCTCCGCCATCAAGGCGAAAGAATTTTTGCGCGCCATGGATCACCTCGGTCACAAAACGTATTTGGAATGGCGCGTGCCGCAGCCCGTCTCGCGAGTTGGCGTTTCCGGCAAAGTTCGCGAGGGATTGAAGCCGGCGCTGCAAAAATATCTGCGCGAGCCAAATCGCCTGCTGCAGAACGCCAAGCATCTGTGGCAGGAATATTTTATTCTGAAACGGCAAAAGCCGGATATTCTCTTCAGCCGTTTGGGGTTTTATAATTTATCCGGCTTGTGGCTCTCGAAGTGGCTCGGCCTGCCATTCGTCGTCGAAGCGGATTGCCCGCCGACTTACGAATATCGCAATTACGCCGAAAAAGGCGAGCTGCACCTCGGCAAGCTCTCGACGCGCATCGAGCTGG
Organism: bacterium; assembly: GCA_050732275.1. Classification (GTDB taxonomy): domain Bacteria; phylum Zhuqueibacterota; class Zhuqueibacteria; order Zhuqueibacterales; family Zhuqueibacteraceae; genus Zhuqueibacter. The sequence continues at coordinate 6,128 of JBOHQZ010000173.1, read as the reverse complement.
CGAATTTGCGCGACGCTGATGCTGTTATCGTTCTTTCAAATATTCTGCGCGACTATTATATCGGCTGCGGCATTCCGGCGGAAAAGCTGCACGTGATTCCCAACGCCGCAGATCCGGAGCGATTCCAGGTTTTGCCAAAAGATGCGGAGATCATACGCCGGCATAGCTTGAACGGCAAAATCGTCGTCGGCTGGATCGGCGCCTTGTTTGGCTGGAGCGGCATCGAGAATTTGATTCGCATGGCGCAGCATCTGCTCGCCACGCGGCCGGAAGTCAGCTTTCTGCTCGTCGGCGGCGGCCAAAGCAAAGAATTTTTTGAGCAGCATTTGCGCTCGAACGGCTATGCCGATCGCGTTATTCTGCCGGGCATGGTTCCATATCACGACGTGCCGCGCTATCTTTCGTGCATGGACGTCGTGCTGGCGCCGTATCCCAAGCGTGATTTCTGGTATCCGTCTTCGATGAAAGTGTTTGAATACATGTCCGCCGGCAAAGCGGTGGTCGCCACTCGCGTCGGCCAAATTAGCGAAATCATTCAAGACGGCGTCAACGGTTGCCTTTTCGATCCCGAGCAAAGCGAGGAGCTGACGCAAAAGGTGCAAACGTTGATCGATTCCGCGGCGCTGCGCCAGCGTTTGGGCGAGCAGGCCCGCCGTGATGTGGAGCAGACGTGGAATTGGCAGAGCCAGGCCAAAAAGATGATTGAGATTTTTGAGGACATTCTCGCGCGCCGCAATCTCAAAAGTTAACCGCGAATATACGCTAATCAGCGCGAATAAAAAATCGTGTCAATTTGTGTTTATTAGCGGTCAAAAAATTGCTGAAAAAGCATGGGTTTCATTCTATAAGGAACTGATGTTTTATTTTAGTGAAAAGATTTTTTTCGTTGCAGTCTCTTTTTGTTGTAAAATTTTAAAGGCTTGTTGCAGGGAGCGCAGAATTATTAGCCATCGCAAGGCGGCTTCAGCCGCCTTCCACCTCTGAGCCTGATGGTTTAACATCAGGCGGATTTCATCAGGCTGGCTAAAATCATCAAACATGGAGAGTTTAATCATGCACGATCAAATCGGGGTTTTCGGCTGGCGTCGAGAGCATGGCCGTACGCTCTTGAGCGTTCTGGTTGTGACGATCTTGTTTTTGCTCATTGACAACGCGCTGTTGGCGCAAACCGGCACACGCGTGCCGCGAGTGAACGGCTTGCCGAATCATCGCTATCCGCGCATCGGCGTGCAGCAGTGGGGCGGCGCCCCGGCGGAATGGTATGCAAAATACGATTTGGTCGATATCAGCATTGGCGTCAATGTCGAGTTGGCGCGGCAAATCAAAGCGCTCAATCCGGATATTATCATCGTGCCGACTTCAGACTGGAACGCCGCGGCGCACATCGACAACGTTCCCGAGCCGTGGGCGCTCCGTAACGCGCAAGGCCAGAAACTGAATCTCTATTTCGAGAGCGATTTTTACTACGATCTTACCAATTTCTGCCCGCGCGTCAACGGCAAGCGGTACAATGAGTATCTGCCGGAGTGGCTGGCGACGAGCGGCAAGATCGACTTCTCGGTTTACGACGGCGTCGCGACGGACGGCATCTGGTCTTTTCCCCATACCGCCAACGGCAATATCGATCTCGACCGCAACGGCAAGAATGATTTTGACGAACACGGTGAAACGTGGATCGAAAATCAATTTCTCGAAGGCATCAACACCGTGTTAGCGAATTTGCGCAAAATGTTGCCGCCCGGCAAAGTCATTCTCGTCAACAGCGGCGGTTTTCATAGTTGGGGCTGGGATTATACGAACGGCTTGATGAACGAGGACACCGAAGGTATTTTCGGGTTCGGCTGGCTGAAAGGCCAATATGACGGCTTCATGGCGCAAGCGCCGCAACCACACGTCGTGCTCTTTCAAGGGCAGCCGAATTACGAATATTCGTTTACGCCGAAACCGTCGAAGAACGATTTCAAACTGATGAGGTATTTGCTCGGCTTCGCCCTGCTCGGCGACGGCTATCTTGATTTTATGGATGTGGAATCCGGCGAGCACTATTATTCGAAGTATTACGACGAGTTTGACCTCGATCTGGGCTACCCGACCGGTGCCGCGAAAGAAATCCGCCCCGATGTTTGGGTGCGTTTCTTCGATCTCGGCGCGATGATCATGAACGCCAGCGGCTCGACGCAAACCATCACTGCTGGCGAATTGCAAAGTCAGAGCGGCTACGCTGGACCTTATTACGCTTTTCGCGGCGGCCAGGAGCCGCAGCACAACCATGGCAAGCTTTTTCAATCAGTCACGCTCTGGAGCCAGGAGACGCAAAAAGATCCGGGCAATCCGCATCTGAAAATCATGCACGGTGACGCGATCATTCTGTTGAAGAAAACCAAAGAAGTTGTAACCGATATCATCATCGACAACGTCGATTCCGGCACCTCGCCGGCGGCAGCGCCGGCTGAGCTGGCCGGCGGTTGGCGGCAAGAGTGTGACAATGCCGGCTATTTCTATACGGTCCGCTGTGCGAATTGGATGGAATTATGGGGCTATGCCTGGGCCGATCGCGGTTCCGGTGAAGCCAAGGCGACTTATCGTCCGGTCATCGGGGTGGCCGGCTTTTACGAAGTTTTTGAGTGGCACGGCTATTTCGGCAGCAGCCCGGACGCCGAACGCGAAGCGACCAACGTTGCTTACGCCATCAAACACAGCCAGGGCGAAAAAATCGTCACCGTGGATCAATCGCAAAATTACGGACGGTGGAATTCGCTCGGCACGTATTTCTTCAACACCGGCAGCGGCAATTACGTCAGCTTTTCCAACAACGCCAACGGCGCGGTGATGGCGGACGCGGTCAAATTCGTTTTCAAAGGCTCCGATCCGAACCGCGATGCGACGCCGCCGGCCGCGCCCAAAGGCGTCAAAGTTTCCCAATAAAAAGAGCCCCGACCGCCGCGGGAAAATCTGCAAGTTGGGCTTAACAGCGGTATAATTAATGAAGGTTTGTAATAAAGTTTGTAGTAATGCCTTCAGGCATGGAATGCTTGAAATCAAGAAAAACGTTGTTTTGTGTGAACCGCTTCTTCTGTTCACAAACATGACGCCTAAAGGCGCAACTACGAACATTTTGTTTTATATGCTAACATGTTTTCAATTTTGATCTATTATGAGACTGTGAAGGTGAAAAACGAATGGCGACTCTTTCTTTCAGCAACGAACACGAAGCTGGTGCGGCGATTATCAAAGATGGAAAAATCATTTCGGCCATCAACGAGGAGCGGCTCACACGGGTAAAAAACCAGGGCGGCTTTCCGCAAAAATCCATTGACGAAGTTTTGCGTTTGGCCAAGCTCAAGCCCGCAGACATCGAATACGTCATTATTCCCGAAATCAGCAAGTGGCGTGATTTGTTCGTTAACGTCTTCCGCCACTATCCGACCAATCTCTTTGTGCGGCCCCTAACGGGCAAAGTTACGTTCATGGATGCGCTGCGGCAATTCGTGATGTCTTTTGCCGTGCTGGTGCGAACCTATTGGCAGGTTTTGCGCACGCATCCGGCCGACGAGCGCAAGCTCAAAAAGATGTTTCCCAACGCCAAGTTCAAGCGCGTCGAGCATCACATGGCGCACGCCGCCTCGGCGTTTTTTACCTGCGGCTATCCCAAGGCGATCATCATCACCTCGGATTATTGGGGTGATTTTGCCACCAACATGGTGGCGATCGGCGACGGCAAAAATATTCGCGTGGTGTCGCGCACGTTTTATCCGAACTCGCTTGGCCATTATTATGGCAACCTGACGACCTGGCTGGGATTTCGCGCCAACCGCCACGAAGGCAAAATTCTCGGACTCGCTGCGTTTGGAAATTCCAACGCTTCGTTTTATCCGGAAGTCAAGTCGATGCTGCACTGCGACGGCCTGCGCCTCATGACGCCGTTCATGATGGGCAAAATGTGGCATCGCAAAATCGGCTTTTTCAAAAACTGTTTGATGCGGCGCATTGTGGAAAATCATCCGCGCGAAGACGTCGCCGCAGTGTTTCAGCGCCGGTTCGAGGAAGTGATGACCGAGCTGGTCGCCAACGCCGTCAAGCAATTCAAAATCGACAAAATTGTGCTCGCCGGCGGCTCGTTTGCCAACGTCAAGCTGAATCAACGCATCCTCGAAACGCCGGGTGTCAAAGGCGTGTTCGTTTATCCGAATATGAGCGACGGCGGCCTCTCACAGGGCGCCGCGCTGTACTTCGACATCAACCGCAATGGCAGCGTCGCGCACACCTTGCCAAACGCTTATTATGGCCCGAGCTTTTCCGATCAGGAGATCGAAGCCGCACTGAAAGCGGCCAATGTGCAATACACGCATCATACGGAAATTGAAAAAGAAGTGGCGCGTCTCATTGTTGAAGGCAACGTCGTCGCGCGTTTCAACGGCGCCATGGAGCTGGGGCCGCGCGCGCTCGGCAACCGCTCGATCCTTTATGAGGCCACCGATCCGCAAGTCAACAAGTGGCTGAATGACCGCCTTAAGCGCACGGAATTTATGCCGTTCGCGCCAGTGACTTTGGAAGAGCATGCCGAGAAGTGCTACAAAAATTTTAAAGGCGCCGCCTACGCCGCCAAATTCATGGTTATCACCTTTGACTGCACGGATTTCATGAAAGAGAAATCTCCGGCGACCGTACATATCGACGGCACCGCCCGGCCGCAGGTGATCAACGCGAAGGACAATCCGAGTTATTATAAAATTCTGCATGAGTATCACAAGCTGACTGGCATTCCGACCCTGGTGAATACGAGTTTTAACATGCACGAGGAGCCGATCGTTTGTTCGCCGCAGGACGCGGTGCGCTCGTTTTTGCAAGGCCATCTCGACTATTTGGCCATCGGCAATTACCTGGTCAAAGGGCCGGACCGGGCCTAGCTTGGCTTGCAGTCGCAGCAAAAGCATTGAAATTTTAAATTGAAAATTTTCAATTTGCAATTTTCAATGTTTTTACAAGCAAGACGGAGAACTTCTCGGTTCCAATAGGTTTTCTGTCGTGGCCGCGCGAATGCAGTGGCGGGGAGCATTGAGAATTTTTCAATGGAAACGCCGCTTGAAAAACACGGTCAGGGATATTGACTTTTTGCTCATGGATGGCGCACGTTTTTAGCGCGTGCAGTTGTTGATTCATCACCTGGGCACGAGTAATGAAAGACCTCCTTTCTCCAGCCGCCGACTCCTTGGTCGCGCCTGCCAACGCGATCGCGCCGCCTCGCCATCGCCGCACCTTTTTTTTGCTGGCCGCCGCTTTGGTGATCCGCGCCGCTGTTTTGTTTCTCGGCATTGACAAGGGTTTGTTTTATCCGGACGAATTTGAATATGCGGAACTGTCGAGAAATCTCGCGACCCACAACGAGTTCTCATATAAAGGTCACCCGACCTCTTTTCGGCCGCCCTTATTTCCATTCATCGCTTCGGTGGCCTATCGGCTGTTTGGCGATTCCTCGCCGGTGCCGGTCCGCGCCGCGCAGATGCTCTTTAGCATGGCAACGATCTGGGTGATCTACCGCCTCGGGCGGGACGGTTGGGGCGAACGCATTGGATTGATCGCGGCGGGAATTTTCGCTTTTTATCCGTCCTTAATCGGCTACAACAACATGCTGTTGACGGAACCCGGCTGCATTTTTTTTGTCAGCCTTTTTTGCTGGGCGATGCTGCGCTGTCTATTGAACCCCGGCCTTGGTTGGGGTATTGCTGCCGGCGTCGCCTTGGGGCTTGGCGCGTTGATTCGTGACACACTTTTTTACGCCGGACCGCTGGCAACGTTTTTTCTGGTCGGATATGCGTGGCGAGATCGACGTTTTCGTCTGCCCCATATCGCCGCTTTTGCCGGCGGTTTTATTTTGGCAATTTTACCCTGGTCGATTCGCAATACACTGCTGTACGGTGAGCCGACGTTGATTTCTTCGGTAGGCGGCATCACGTTTTATCTCTGCAACAATGAAAAAGCGCCGTTGATTCGTTCTTCGAGCCTTTTTTATGAAAAACAAATTGGCGAAGAATATTATTATGAAACCTTATTGCCGGAGCTTGATGGGTTGAGTGAGACCGCCAAACAGGAGGTAGCGACGCGCAAAACTTTTGAGTACATGCTGGCTA
>JBOHQZ010000172.1:0-9807 GCA_050732275.1 bacterium | reverse complement strand
CTTTTTTCAAAAAGTCGGCAGCCGCCAAGCACTGGTCATCTCCAAAGTCGTGATAGCTTGCAAAGCTTGTGTTGATGAAAAGAAGCAAGTTCATTCCATTCAAATCGGCATTGGCAGCGTCGCGCCGACCGTCATTCGTTTGCGGCAAACCGAAGCATTGCTACAAGGACAGGTGCTCGCGGAGGAGTTGATTGAAAGCACCAAGCACCAGGCCGAGCAGGAGGTGCGTCCGATCACGGACGTGCGCTCGAACGAGCATTATCGCCGGACGATTACCGGCAACGTGCTCGCGAGATTCTTGCGTCAATTGTTGGAGTGAGAATCAAAGCACCGGTCAAGACTTCCTGCGTGCGCAAAATGGATGTGATGACGCTAATTTGAAAGCAATGCAGCAAGTCTGACCGATGATGCTGGTGCTTCCGTGGAAGCATAAGCAACGCCGACTATTGGTCTGTATAGGAAAAAAAACAATCATGGAGGATAAAAAGATGAACCGAATTATTCACCACGAGTATGAAGAAAAAAAAGCATCCCATCCGCGTCGCTGTCCTTGATCTGTACGACAATCTGCCCAACCAGGGCATGCGTTGTATCCAAGAAATTATCTCGGCTCAGGATAAAAAAGTCAATGGCCACCAGGTCACGTATGATGTCTATGATACGCGCGCCAAAGCTGAGATTCCCGACTTGTCTTATGACATTTATATTTCCTCTGGCGGGCCGGGCAGTCCTCACGATGGTAAGGGTAAAGAATGGGAGAAAAAATACTTTCATTGGTGGGAGTCGGTTTGGCAATATAATCAAAATCGTCACGCGAACAAGAAATACGTTTTTGCCATCTGCCATTCCTTTCAGATGATGTGCCGGTATTTTGATTTGGCGGAAGTGACGAGGCGCCAGTCGAAATCTTTTGGCGTCATGCCGGTACACAAAACAGCGGCCGGCGAACAAGAGTCGCTGTACGAAGGTTTGCCCGATCCTTTTTTTGCAGCGGACTTTCGTGACTGGCAGGTGGTGCAGCCGAATCAGCGCCTTTTGCAGCAGCTCGGCGCCGAGATTTTATCATTGGAGAAAATTCGACCGCACATTGACAAAGAACGCTCGATTATGGCGATTCGGCTTTCGCCGGAGATTGTCGGCGTGCAATATCATCCGGAAGCTGATCCCGAGGCCATGCGCGTGCATGCGATCAAGCCGGAGCGCAAGCAGGATATCATCGACAGATTCGGCCTCCATAAATATAATGAGATGATACAGCGGCTCGACGACCCGAGCTTGCTTTGGCGCACGCGCGAAGCGATCATGCCGCGCTTTCTCGTCGATGCCATCAAAAAACTCCGACCGCAAGCCAACGGAAATGGCCATTCTTAATCTCATTAGGCTCAAGGATGAGAACAACATGAAAAGCAGAGCAAATGGTGAAATGAGTATGGTGCTCGGCCTGCAATGCGTGATTTGTGAAAAAAGTTATAGTCCGGAAGTGCTTTATACCTGCCCGACGTGTGGCTCGGACGGCATTCTCGATGTGCTTTATAAATACGAAAGCGTGCCAAAAACTTTCCGGCCCGAGACGCTCGCCTCGCGACCGCATGATATTCGCCGCTACGAAGAGCTTCTTCCCATTCGTGGAACCGAACAACTTCCTCCCACCAAAATTGGCTGGACACCGATTATCGAAGCTGCTCAGCTTGCGGCGCTCAGTGGTGTAAAACGTTTGTATCTCAAAGACGAGGGTCGCAACCCGACGGCCTCGTTTAAAGATCGCGCCAGCGCTATTGGAGTGGCGAAGGCCAAAGAGCTGGGATTCAGCGATGTGGCTTGCGCGTCGACGGGCAATGCGGCGTCTTCATTGGCCGGCGCTGCCGCGGCCGTGGGTTTGCGCAGCACGATCTTCGTGCCGGAAAATGCGCCGGAGCCGAAAGTGATGCAATTGCTGATCTTCGGCGCGCGCGTCGTGCGAGTCAAAAAACCGTCGTCGGGAATCACGGCTTACGAGGCGGCTTATGATCTCTGCACGCAAGCTTGCGAGCGTTATGGTTGGTATAATCGCAACTGCGCGATCAATGCATATTTGGTCGAGGGAAAAAAAACCGCCGGGCTTGAAATTGCCGAGCAAATGAGATTTGATCTACCGGATTGGGTCGTTGTCTCGGTCGGTGACGGCTGCACGATTGCCGGTGTCGGCAAAGGCTTGGCGGAAATGCAACGGCTCGGTTGGATCGAACGGCAGCCGCGCTTGTTAGGTGTGCAAGCTGAGGGCGCGGCGCCGATTGCCAAAACATTTTTTGCAGGCGGCGAGTTGGCGCCCGATCGCGGTGAAAGTCTTGCGGAGAGCATCGCCGTCAGCAAGCCGCGCAATTGGCGCAAAGCCATCAACGCGATTCGAGATTCACAAGGCACGATGATCACGGTCAGTGATGAAGAAATTTTGCAGGCGCAAAGTTTGACGGCTCGATTAGGTGGCGTGTTTGGTGAGCCGGCGGGCGTGGCAGGAATTGCGGGACTCAAGAAAGCGGTGGCGGCCGGGGTGATTTCAAATTCAGCACCGGTTTTGGCGGTGATCACCGGCAGCGGCTTGAAGGACGTTCAAGTTGTGCGCCGAACAGTGAAAATGCCAGAGCCGATTGAGGCGGATATGGAGGGACTGGATCGGTATTTGAAAGTTTGATATTCTTGAGCTTGATTCTTTTCGGAAAATGGCGTATCTTTTGACAGTCGAGCTAATTTCCAAGTAGCAATGAACTGTCAATTACTCGTATGGAGGACTATATGCCACAGGTTAAAGTCCAATCAGATAGACAGGTGCGTATTCCTGCTCATATTTTCACAAAGTATCGCCTCCAGAAAGGTGATATTTTGGAGGTTTGTGATGCTGGCAATGGTATTGTCTTCATTCCGAAGAATGGACAACAGAAATTGACAAAGGAGTATTTTTTTGAGATAGTTGAGAAGATATGGGCGCGTAATCGCAATATTGATTCCAAAGCTCTTGATCGCGTTATCAATCGTGCTGTCCGTAAAGTCCGGGACGAAGAGCGGAAGACACTGGGCCGCTAATTTATGATCCGAACGGTCTTCGATACCAACCCGGTGGTAGCCGCGATCGTCAATCCCAGAGGCTATCCCGCTCAGCTCCTTGACGCTTGGCGAAAAGAGGAATTTCAAATTATTGTCTCGTCGGCGATCATGCAAGAGTATCGGCGAGTTTTATTTTTGCCGGAAGTTCTTGCAGATAGCCGGACAACTGAAACCGAAATAAATGAACTGCTTGCAGCGCTTGATGCTAATGCGATTTTTGTTCCCGGTGCTCTTGATCTGCGTGTGATCTCAAAGGATCCAACCGACGATAAATTTTTTGTAGCAGCGGTCGAAGGCGAAGCAGACTATATCATCACTAAAGAACAGGCTTGGAAAAAGCTGAAAACATATCAAGGCATACGTATTGTGAGTCCAAGCAAATTCTATGAGATTCTCAAGAAACTCAAAAAGGGTTAAAGCAATTACAGCATGTCTTCGACTCTGCTAAAAAACGCGACTGCTGTCCACCTCTTTCCACCCGCAATTGAGAGCATTGACCTGCGAATTCAGGCCGGCCATATTATTGCGGTCGGCAGGACGCTGGCGGCGGAGCCAAACGAGCAAATCGAAGACCTGCACGGTTGTCTCGTGCTACCCGGCCTCGTGAATGCCCACACGCATCTCTATTCTGCGCTCGCGCGCGGCATGCCCGGCCCGAAAGAAGCGCCGGAAAATTTTTTGCAAATTTTACAGAAAGTTTGGTGGAAACTTGATTGTGCGCTCGATGAAGAGGGTGTTTATTACAGCGCTCTCATCGGTGCCATTGAAGCGGTCAAAGCGGGAACCACCACGCTGATCGACCATCACGCTTCCCCGAATTGCATCACGGGATCGCTAAAAATTATTCGTGATGCCTTGCAGCAAGTGGGAATGCGTGGTGTGCTCTGTTACGAAGTCACTGACCGCAATGGCGAACCCGGACGCGATGCCGGTTTGCGCGAGAATCAAAATTTCTTGGAGAATCATACGAGTTCCCATTTCCGCGGACTTGTCGGCGCGCATGCCTCATTTACGCTTTCCGATCATTCGCTGCGCGCATGCGCGGAGTTGGCGCAACATTTCAAGTGTGGCGTGCATATTCATCTTGCCGAGGATCGATGTGATGCTGAAATTTCCCGCCAACAATATGGACATGAGAGTATTGTGAACCGGCTTGCCGGGCAGGGCATTCTCTCCGAACGAGCGATTCTTGCGCACGGCATTTATCTCTCTGAAAGTGATTTGGCAATCATCAAGCAGCAACGCTGCTGGTTGATGCACAACAGCCGCTCGAATATGAACAACAGCGTCGGCTATGCGCCGGTGCAGCATTTTGGTGACCGCACGGCGCTGGGCACCGACGGATTTCCTGCCGACATGTTTGAAGAAGCGCGTCTGGCATTTTTCAAAGGCCGCGATGCGAAGAATGGACTCGGCCCAGCCGATTATCTCAAGTTTTTGAGCGCCGCGCAGCAATTGTGCTCCGAGCTTTTTGATGAACCTTTTGAAAAAATTGCAGCGGGCGCTGTCGCTGATCTCATCTTTCTTGACTATCCGTCACCCACGCCATTGACCGGGCAAAATCTTGCCGGCCATTTACTCTTCGGCATGAAATCGGATCATGTGACGGACGTCATGGTCGCCGGCAATTTCGTCGTGCGCCACAAAAAGTTGTTGCACGTCGACGTAGCGAGCATTTATCAAAAATCTCGCGAAGTGGCGGCGCGATTGTGGAAACGTTATCAACAGATGGAAGATTAAAACCATCAGACTCTATTTTCCTCAACTCAAAGGAGATTTTTATGTGTCAAAGGACTTATCAGCGGCGTTCGATTTTTTGCATTCTTCCGCCTTACATTCTTGACAAAGTCGCTCAAAATGGCGCCCCCAATCAGCGCGAAAAAGCGATCAAAACTTTATCCATGGACCACACCATGCGCGCCTTACGCGTGGCGAATATTCCAGTGCGACTGCCAAACCTGTCCCGCAGTCCGGTGGAAGGCGAGAAGAACCGGACGATTTACGACGTTCACCATACAATGGAATTGCCCGGTGGCATCGTGCGCGCGGAGGGCGGGCCGCCCACTGGCGATGTCGCTGCCGACGAGGCTTACGATGCACTCGGGGCCACGTATGATTTCTACTGGGACGTTTACGATCGCAATTCGATCGATGACGAAGGCATGCTGTTGAAAGCAAGCGTGCATTTTGGCCGGGATTATAACAACGCGTTTTGGGATGGGCAGAGCATGGTGTTCGGCGACGGTGACGGCGAGCTGTTCAACCGCTTCACCATTTCGCTCGATGTGATCGGCCACGAGCTTACTCACGGTGTGGTTGGCGACGAAGGCCCGCTGGACTATTTTTTCCAGTCGGGCGCATTGAACGAGTCAATGGCCGACGTGTTCGGCTCGCTCGTGAAGCAGTATGTGCTCAAGCAAACCGCGGATAAAGCGGACTGGCTCATCGGCGCGGGATTGTTGACTAAAAAGATCAATGGTGTGGCGCTGCGCTCAATGAAAGCGCCCGGTACCGCTTTCGACGACCCGATGCTCGGCAAGGATCCGCAGCCGGCGCACATGAAAAAATTCGTCCGCACCTTTGATGATAACGGCGGCGTGCACATCAACTCCGGCATACCCAACCATGCATTTTATCTAGCAGCAACGAATCTCGGTGGCGATGCCTGGGAGAAGGCCGGCCGCATTTGGTACGAGTCCTTGCGTGACAAGCAAGTCCGGCGCAATTCCGGGTTTCAGCGCTTCGCCAAGATTACCTTGCGCAACGCCGCCCGGCTTTACAGCGCGAACAGCGTGGAATTGAAAGCCGTCCGCGACGCTTGGACGCAAGTCGGCGTCAAAGTTTCTTAAAATCTATTGTAATGAACGTTTGTAGTAGCGCCTTTTGGGGTGCAGCCTTCGTCCGGAACCCGGCGCGCCTAAAGGCGCAACGACGAACTATTATACTGTGTGAGGTTTGCAATGCGTATCGAATTTAAAACTGAAGGAGGCTTCGCTTATTTTCCGGGCCTCAACAAGCCGATCACAATTGACAGCGACGAATTGCCGGAGCAGGAAGCCAGTGAGCTGCAGCAGATGCTTCAAGATGCGCGATTTTTCGAGCTGCCTAAAACGGCCGGCAAAATGGCGCCGCAAGCCGCCGACTTTAAGCAGTACAAAGTCACGATCAAAGACAAGAAGGGAAAACACACCGTGCAGTTGACAGATACGACTGACGATCCGAATTTGCAGAAGCTGCTGAACTTTCTCAAGATGAAGGCATCGCAGGCGCGCGCTGCGGATAAATCATAAGTTTATTTCGGGAAGCACCACCAAACGGCTGTAAACTGCCACTGGTTTTAGTGCCTGATTTTGCAACGGCTAATCATCGCGGATAGACGCTAATTTTTATTCGCGTTTATTGGCATTCATTCGCGATAAAAATTTTGGTAGTATGGTTCCCTTGCCCCATGACCAACCTCGAATTTAAGGCACGCTCGCGAAATCCGGCAACGATACATCACGTTCTGGCCGAGCACAATATTCCTCTCGCCGCCACGCTGCGGCAAACCGACACTTATTTTCAAGCCAAGAATGGCCGTTTGAAGCTGCGTGAGATCGAAGGCGAAAAGACGCAACTGATTTTTTATAAACGGCCGGATGCCGCCGAGGTGAAACGCAGTGATTATCTCATTGCGTCGATCAGCTCGGCAGCGGCTTTGCGCGAGGTGCTGGGTGCAGCGTACGGCATCCGCACGGTGATCAAGAAAATTCGCGAGCTTTATCTTTTGCCGCGCCAGTTGAGCGGTTCTGCCGGAGCTAAAGCAGACGCCCGGAGCCGCTTGCACCTCGACACTGTTGACGGCTTGGGAAAATTTCTCGAAATCGAAGTGATTTTGCAGGAGGGAGAATCACCACAGCAGGCCGAACAGGAGGCCCGGCAATGGCTGCAGGAGTTCGGTATTGTGCCGGAAGATTTGTTAGCGGGATCGTATGCGGATCTTCTTGAATCGCGGCTTGCTTAAACTCAAATCTAATATGAAATTACTCTATTGAATTGGCATTGCAAGTGCTCGCTGATTGACTGCCCTTCGCCAGATCACCAATTGAAAATTCCTCTTGTTTTCCATCCGAAAATTTGTTATCCTTTGTTGGCAAATTAGAAAACGTCTAACGAAACAAAGCGCGACGACGGTATTATGACGTTCGCAACCTTCTTGGAGGAGGAAAATTGATTCCACTCAAAGACGACAATCCGCGGCTGATAACGCCGCTTATCAACTATGGTTTGATTGTTTGCAATATTGCCATCTACATTTATCAGTTGTCTTTGCCGGACCCGGAATCGAAGATGTTCGTGCATGCTTACGGCGCCATTCCTGCTGATATCACGCAAGGGATGAATTTGCCGAGCTTGCTCACGGCGATGTTTTTGCACGACATGAGTTACCCAATTCCTCTACATCTGCTCGGCAACATGCTTTATCTCTGGATTTTTGGCGATAATGTCGAGGGACTGATGGGGCATGGCCGCTATTTGATGTTCTATACGTTTTGCGGGCTGGCCGCGACGATTTCGCACATTGCCACCGAGCCAAGCTCCGTGCTGCCGATGATCGGCGCCAGCGGTGCGATTAGCGGTGTGCTCGGCGCTTACCTGGTAAAGTTTCCCCGCGCGAGAATCTTGATTTTGGTGCCGATTTTTATCTGTCTTACCACCTTCCGGATTCCCGCCTTGTTTGTTTTGGGATTTTGGTTTCTCACCCAACTGACAAACGGGCTTGGCTTTTTTCATGCCGATATGAGCGGCGGTGGGGTGGCATGGTTCGCGCACATCGGCGGGTTTGTGGCCGGGGTGCTGCTGGTGAAACTTTTCGAGCGGAGGCAGAATGTTGAAATGTTTCGCCGACCGGAATTCGATGATCTCGCAGAGTGAGAGTAAATGTTGGCTTGACAAAGCACGAATAAATGCGATATCAAATAAAAAAGCCGTTGAGTCTGTGACTCGAGCGGCTTTTTTATTAAAGCTTTGGAAGAGGCAATGTGAGAACCGGTTTTAATTCGATCCTATATCTGTGGAGAGCTTGAATCTAACAATGCGATTGTTCCCCGTGTCAGCGACGTATAGCGTTTTGTCGAAAAATCCCACCCCGGAAGGTTGTTTGAATTGCTTTTCTCCGGAACCCGTACCGCCGAAAGATTGCTGTTCTTCTCCGGCAGCCGAAAATTTAAACAGATAATCCAAGCCGGCATCGACGACGTAGATATTCCCTTCCGCATCCACGGTGACATCCTCCGGTTGCGAAAATTTTCCCGGCTCGAAAAGGTCGAAATTGCCCTGGGCGGGGTTTAGGCGAACGGTAAAGCCAAACTCGCCCGGGGTGATCCACTGGACTTTAAAGGAGTTTTCGCCGATCATGCAAAAAATGAAATCTGCTGAAAAATCCCGCAGCGTGGTCATGCCGCTGGGAACCGAGGCCGAAAGAATGCCCAAGCCATTAGGCTCCAAATTGGCAGCAGACGGAACTCTTACATCAAAATCTTCCGGGAAAATGAGCACCTGGTTGTCTCTGCTGTCATCTCCCGTGCCCGTAACATAATATCCAATGTTGGCGCGATTTTGGATGGTCACCAAAACGGCTGCGATGCCGGTATAGCGTCGATCCGGATTGTCCACTTCGTTAAAAACCAATTCCACCGGCGCGCTGGCGATTTGGTGGCGCGCCGCCACTAAGTTGATTCTATAAATTTTGTTGCTGTCGGTGACGATCAACAAATTGAGCTTGGAGTCCTGGGTCAAAGCGACGGGATTATCGATGGGCTGCGATTGCCCCAAAATATTTCCGGCCAAATCCAACATCAGAATGCGGTCATTTCCCGTGTCGGCAATATAAACCAGAGGTTCTCTTCCCAAAAGAACATCTTGTGGTTGATTCAGGTCATATCCGGTTTCAGCTCCCCACACCGGGCGAAGCTGCAAATAAGTGGTATCACTGACAACGACCGTGCCGCCGGTGTCATCAGGTTGTTGCGGCAGCGGAAATTTCTCTCCGCCACAGGCCAAGACAAAATAGGCTAATGAAACGAGTATAAGGTGCTTTTTCATTTTCGTTCGTTTGCAGGCTGGCAGTCTGCGTTACGTTGTGCGCCTTAAAACTTCAGATTCGCCGAAAACCGGCTCGCGTTTCCCAGCCGGCCGAAATCGGTATAAGAAAGGTCCAGGTTAAGATGAATAAAGCTCAAGGGAACCGACAGGCCGCCGCCAAATGTAAAAGATTCTTCGTCGACGTTGGCGCGGTAGCCGCCGCGCAAGGCCAGCATGCTTCTCCACCAATATTCCATGCCGAGGTTGACGTTTTCAGCGTTGTCGTTCGGGTGATTGAGCTGGATGGCCGTGGTGACTTGGTGTTGGTGATTTTGAATAATTTCCGTGGCAAACCCGATGCGAAATATCGTCGGAGGTGAAAAATCCTGGAAGCTGCTGCCCTGAGTTCCGTCTCTGAAAGTCACGGTTCCGGAAGGTTTGATATTGGTGCCGTAATTCACGACGGCCACGGCAAATCTGGAGCTGCCAAATCCCGTCCGATAATAAGTTCCAAAATCGATGAGCACGTTGCGGGCGTGCAATTCCGCCAGCGTTTCGTCGATATATTTGACGGTTACGCCGACGCTGAAACGATCGGTCATTTTTCTGGCAAATGTCAAGCCTGCGGCAATATCGCCGAATGCAACGAACCTGCCGGTGCCGAAG
>JBOHQZ010000171.1:0-9839 GCA_050732275.1 bacterium | reverse complement strand
GAACCCGGCTCGGAGTCGAAAACTTTGCCGACATCGTCGATATTGGGCGTGCGGAATCCGGTCGAAAAATTCACGCTGAGATTCCAGCTTTCGTCCGGATTGTAAACCACGCCCGCGCTGCCGGTCAGCGCGCCGGTATTCAAGCTGGCCGAGGTGAAAGGAAATGGGAAAAACCTCGAGTCAAACTTCGCGTCGAGTGTTGCCAAGTTGTACCGCAGGCCGGATTGCAAGATGACTTTCCGGCTGGCATTGAAGCGGTAGCTCAGATAAGCAGCATAAGAGTTCCACGTCGAGCCGTCGGGGTAGCGCGTGCTGATTGGCCCTGCTTCTCCGGTCTCGATGTTTTCACCTGATGCAATCGAGCCGACCCGGTTCAACACGACTTCTGCGCCAAAGAACAGCCGGTGCTTCTCACGCCAGCTTTTGTCAAAATCGAGATTGGCACTATAAGCATTCACGATTTCGGTACGGTGGTTGAGCAGAGTGTCACCGAAATTTCGATCATGGCGGCTTTCCTCGAAACGCTGATAAGCCAGCGTCAAACGCGCGTTATCGCACCAACCACTGTCTCGTGCATGCTGCAGGGCCAGTGCATTCATGAGCCATTTTTGCGGGCCATAATACCATTCGGCTGACCGCAATTGGCCCCGGCGATATTCGATGAGCCGATCGTATCTGGGCACATCTGTTGACGCTGAGTAGTGAAATCCATAGCTGAAATTCCACGCGGCGTTAGGCTCGAAGCGGATTTTCTGCATCAGATTAAATTGGCTGTAACTGCTTTCAGTCTGTTCTTCAGGATCGGGATTGGTTATGGCAACGTCCTGTCCGTTGATGCGATCCTGAAATTCCCGGCGCAGATATTCGTCCGGTCCGTTGCTGCCCATCTGCAGATCATCGAAATCGCTATAAGTCACGCTGGTTAAAAATGCCCATTTTTGCAGGCCGACGTTCAAGTTAGCATGGCCGGTTTTCTCGAAGCTGGCCGAGCTGTTCCTGGCCGTGGCCGCGCCTCGCACCAGCGGCTCGCCATTCGTTGAAAACCTGGGCGCCAGCGTGTGAAAACCCATCACGCCGCCAATGGCATCGCTGCCGTAAATCACCGAGCCCGGCCCGAACACCACCTCGGTGTTCTCTGTGGCAAATGGATCAAGCGCGATGACGTTTTGCAGATTGCCGCCGCGAAAAATGGCGGTATTCATGCGCACGCCATCCACGGCGATGAGCACGCGATTGGTGGCAAAACCTCGAATCATCGGACTGCCGCCGCCCAACTGGCTTTTCTGGATGAGAATTTCGCCGGAAGCGCCGAGCAGGTCGGCCGCGGTTTGCGGATTTTGTAGATTGGCCTCCGCCGCTCGTATCGAAGTAATTTTGCCGGGAACTTCGCGCTCCGGCTGCGCCCAACGCACGGCTGAGACAATCACGCCGTTCAGCGGGATCGAGGCCTCCGCCAGCAACAGAATGAATTGCATCTTCTCGAGCTGTTTATAGCTGTAAATGTCACTTTCGTAGCCGATCAGCTCGATATGGATGCTGTCGGCGCTTTTAAATCGCGACAAATCGACGCGTCCGCGGGCATCCGTTGCGCCGGATGCTGCCGGATTTTTGCTATGCACACTCACACGCGCCAGCGGCCGGTGCGTGATTTTATCTTTTATCGCCAAAACCTGGGCTTGGCCGGAAACAGCCAACGCCAGGATAAGCAATGGGAATACGTTCTTTCGCATTGTCTCCTCCACGTTAGCAGGCAGATACGCCAAAAATCACATTTGAATTGTTCGGGCCTGCTCAAGCTTCAGGTGGAGGAGTGGATGGAGAAAAATCCCAAGTTTTTAAGCTGAAGGAAAAAAATGTCGCAGCTTTCTGCTCATTGGAAAAAATAAAAAAGTCATCGATCTTATGGCTGAAATACAAAGCGCCGAATAAACGCAACAGTTCGTCGATTTGCTTCCGGTGTTGTGGGTTCCCGGCCATATCCTGCTTCACCAATTCGTCGAGATTGGCAAAAAGCTGCGTTTCCTTTTCATCGGCAAGGCAGTAATACCAGGTCGTGTCTCCGTGTGCTTCCTGCCGAACGATGTCGTACATTTTGCTGTGATAACGAAATTCGTGCTCTTCAACGCGCTGAAAAGCGGGGTGGGGTTTTCCCTCAAAAATTTTGAACAGAACTAGATCTGCTTCCGGCACGCCGGCTTTGATTTGCTGCTTGATCTCCTGGCGGATTTCATGCTGTAGAATTTTGAAGACAAAAAAATAGCCTGCTGCTTGAAACAGCATGGAAAGAAGCAATGAAATGGATACGGCGCGTCGCATTCCGATACACTGCAAAAATTGAAACCTAAAAATTTCATGTCACCAACGGATAAAAGCTGCCAACGGATTTGAGAATAAATCCGTTGGTCGTTTTTTAATCCGTTGGGCAATTTTTTAATTCCTTGTTGCCGCAGCGGCTCCGGTTTTCTACTCCTTTGAAAATCGGCGGCAACAATTTATCAGAAATTCTCTTTGTTGCAAGCGCTATTTTTTCTTTGCCGTTTGATCGATCCCGCCTTGGTGCAAAATCAAACTCGTAACCTTGCCGGTGCCATCCTTTTGAAAAGTGAGTTGTGCATCAACAACTTTATAGAAAAACTTCGTTTCGGATTCCGCAAAAACCGGAAAGCGCGGCTGACCGGTGAGCTGCACCATCAATTGATTGTTCTCAACAATCACATCGAAAATGAAACTTGGCGCCAACTCATATTGGCCAACATAATTTTTGAGAATTTCAGGGTTGACCGCAACTTCCTTGCGCGGTGGCGGCGGCTGATATTCCGGCCCGAGCTTGCGCGCTTTTTGATCGATGCCATTTTGATGCAGAATCAAATTCGTCACCTGCCCTTTGTCGTCTTTGGCGAAAGTGATTTGCGCATCAACGACAGTGAGAAAAAATTTGATTTCAGATTCGGGGAAAATTTCAAATCGGGGTTGTCCCGTCGCTTGCGCAAAAATGTGCTCGCCTTCCTTCGTCACCGCGATTACGAAGCTCGGCGTCAGCTCGTAGTTTCCCACATACGCACCATAAATTTTCGGATCGACTTTGATCGCCGTTCGCTCTTTGGTCGGCTCAAGCTTGGCTAATTCAAATTTGGGGTTGAGTAAATGCCGGCCGATATCATCGATGTCGTTGGTCGAATTGGAAAGCACGACAACGCCGAGGCCTTTGTTCTTGTCAAAGCCAATGAAAGAACGATAGCCGCCGGTGCCGCCGTTGTGCCAGACGATTTCACTGCCATCTTTTTTCAGAATGTGCCAACCCAAAGCGATTTCCAAATTCGCCATGCCGGTGCTGTTTTGGGTTGCATGCGTTTTCTGCATGACCGGCGTCAGCACGGATTTGGTGAAACCCAAATTGGCGGCAATAAAAAGCAGCATATCGGTTGCGGTCGAGTGCAATGCACCGGCGCCAGCCAATGTCGGAATGTCCCAATTCGACGCGGGTCGCCCGACTTCATTATGCCCTTGCGCCAAACGGGCTTGCATTGCCGGCGAAAGTTTGATGGCGGTGCTGCTCATTTTGAGCGGCGCACAAATTCGCTTCGTCACCAGCGTTTCGTAATCCGTTCCGGCTTTGAGCGCGAGCAGATGTCCCAACAAGCCGGCGCCATAATTCGAATATTCGTATTTCTCGCCGATGCCGCGCGTGAGCTGATAGCGTGAGAGGAAATCATACATCTGCTCGACGGTGTAATCCACATACGGATTGTCGGCATTCTTCATATCGAGATTGTCGGGCAAGCGCGGCAGCCCGGAGGTATGCGTCGCCAAATGTAGCAGCGTGATTTCCTTGCCATCTTTAGTTGGAGTTTTGACGGACTTGGGCAAATGTTTCGAGAGCGGATCGGTGAGGCTCAATTCGCCGTGCTCGGCCATGTCCTGCAACAAAATAGAGGTGAAAACTTTGGTGATGGAACCGATTTCATAAACCGTGTTGCCATCCGGCTCTTGACTGCGCTCTTTGCTGAGCTTGCCGTAGCCGATAACTTGGCTTCCTTTCGAATTGATGACCCCAACGACGATGCCGACGCTCTTTTTGTTTTTATCAATACGCTCTTGCAGAATCGTGCGGATTGCGGCGGGATTGGGTTCGTCTTGTGCCGCGCCCAGAGACGGCAATAATGGCAGGAATAAAAATAAAAAGGTGAACCACTTGAATGGCTTGGTCATCCTTGCTCTCCTCATTTGTTGGTTTATTCTCTGTTGTCAAAGTTACAGAAAAGATACCAAAAATGCAAGGACGGCGTTGCCAAACTCAATTAACCATTTCGAGCTTCCTTTATGCCTTCAACAATCCCGGCTTGAGCATGGCATAGGCAAAACTCATCACCGGAGTCGGAACTCCCGCTTCGGCTCCCAAGCGCACGACCACGCCGATCAGCGATTCGAGTTCACTGACACGACCGGCTTCGATATCACGCTGTAAAGATGGCTTCAACTCTGCAGCGCTTTGGTCGATAAAGGCAAGTGTTTTCTCTGCCAGCGCCGCCTCCGACTTCGCTCCGTTTGCCTGCCCCACCGCGATGATTTCTGCAATGGCAGCTTTCAGCGCCACCCGCGTTTCATTGACCTGGCGAAACTCGCCAAACGTCACTCGCGTCAAACTTCCAATCGCGCCTACCGCGGCGATGAACACCAATTTAGACCATAACACCGTGCGGATGTCCGCGCTAATCTCAACCGATATTCCGGTGCTCTGAAACGCCTCATAGATCGCCTGCAACCGCGGCGTCACGTATCCGTTGAACTCGCCCAGCACGACGCGTCGAAACTGGCTGTAGTGCCCAATCACTCCGGGCGCTTCAATCGCTGCCGAAACCCACGTCGCACCGCCGAGCAAATAGCTTTGCCCAATAACTGCGCCCAGCCGCTCAGCCGCATCGACGCCATTCTCAAACGGCAGGACTGTGGTGGTTGGCGCCAGCAAGGGTGCGAGCATCTGCGCCGCTTCATCCAAATGATAGGTCTTGACTGCGACAACAATCAAATCGACCGGCCCGATTTCAGCGGGCTTCGCCGTCGCGCGCACTGGCGAAACCGCAAAATCGCCCAAGATACTTTTGACTTGCAGCCCTTTTGCGTGCAGGGCTTGCAAATGCTCACCGCGTGCGATAAAGGCCACCTCATGCCCAGAGCGCGCGAGCAAAGCTCCATAATATCCTCCCACGCCGCCGGCTCCGACAATGGCTATTTTCATTTATTTAAGTCGATGCTGTTGATGATGGAGGGATAACTTTCATCTGGTTTCTGCTCGCGAAACGAGGCAATCATCAAGCGCTAGTACACTGTTACATTAAATTATATGTTATTAAAAATTAGCTAACCAAGAATAATCCTCTCGCTTTTATTTCGTCAGAAGTCATCCCTTTTGGAAAGCTTGTATTCCTGTTATATTTTGCTCCTTCAAAGCGTACATTGCTCAGAGTTGCATTTGTGAAATTTGCATTGGTAATGATAGCATAGCTCAGGTCGGCTTCAGTCAAATTTGCTCCTTCAAAATTGGCATTATCAAAATTTGCTCCAAGTGCTTTGGCATTTCTAAGCTCGGCACCCATGAGGTTGGCGCTTGTGAGAACAGCATCGCTGAGGGCAGCTTTGTTAAATTTAGTGTTTATTAGAGTGGCTTTTATTAGTTTAGCTCTCATGAGTCTAACGCCAGTAAGATCAAAATAAGTCAGATCAATACCGCTCAGATTACAATCGAATAGATCGATAGCTGTAATGCCGTTTTTGTTTAGTCGTTTTATGCCGCCTCTTATTCTATACGCTGCTTCATCGGAATTCCACCCTCTAAAATCGTCAATCTCATCTAAGTATCTTTTATTTTCAAGACGAATTTCTAATTTTTATTAAGCCATAAAATGAGTATACCAAAAACGAAAATATCTAAGAGCATGCCGTGAGCTTCGGCCAGAATATTCTCCAAAACATTAGCTTGAGCATGGAGGCAAAGTCTCATTGAGATAAGAGAAACAGCCACTGACGAAAGTATGAATACCCAAATTGAAATCCTAATTGGGTCAGTTGGTAAGAATTTAAAGAATTTCGCAGGGTTCATTTTGAGGTTCACTAAATGCTTGCTTATTTGTTCGATTTTGCCTTTTGTGTACAAAACGTTCTGCGGCGCCGGCAATCAAGGCATGGCAAACCAGCCGTTTTCCGATTATGCTTCGGGGTTCAAATAAATCAACCCCAAATTGCCCAGTCGTGCAGCCGCCATTTTATTAAAGAAGCCATGATGCCCTGCAGATTGCGACAAAGCGGACACGCCGAGTAAAATCAAACGGCCAAAGCCCATGTTGGCCTTGTTATAATTTAACGCATTTCTTGAGTCATGCAATAATTATTTTGGGGGCCATTAAAACGTCTTCATTGCCTGGACTGGATCAAATGTTCGACCAATAATCCTGCTGCAAGGATCAATGCCCCGATTAAATTATCATTGTTCAGGACAAAGTTCAACCACAGTGCCGCGGCTATTGCCTCCACGATTGTAAACAAAACGACTTCTCCTTTTATCAAATCATCAAAGAACCCTTTTCCGTTGAATACATTTCTTTCGATGCTGTGTTGGAAAAACATGGCAACGACGAGGAACGCAAAACCGGCGATCGGATTCGAACGCGCCAGGATGAGCCAAACGATCCATATCGCAGACTCGGAAATACTGATGATGACCAGCCTCAATACCGGAAAATTTTTGCCGACAAGGGTCTTGAAAGACAAAACGTGCTCGAGTATCAGGCCAGCCGCCAATACGACGATACCGAGGACGTTCCGATTGCTCAGAACCAACGCCAGCCATCCAACCAAAGCGGCCAATTCAGCGATTGTGAAGATGATGATGCCGATCAGCTTTTTCATACGCCCTCCCTTTGGGGTTTTGAGTTGATGAGTACTGCTAAAACCGTTACATTTTGTTAAGAAGGAGATGCCGCCATCGCGAGCTTTTCAAATTTTTATTAATATAATACGGCATGCGCGATCATGGCGCCGCCAATTTTTTTCTGGCGTTCTCTAAATCATCTTTTATGCCTTGTCGAAGCGGCGCCAGCGCGGATGCCTGCTCCAAATAATCCACCGCTGCTTTGTATTGCCCACTTTGCAAATAAGCCATCCCCAGCGCGTGTTCGGGCAATGGGAAATAAGGAAACGCTCTTGCCAGATTTTCATAATTCGTCGCAGTCATCGGCACCACCGCCTCCGCTTTGGAATTCAGCGCCTTTTGTGCCCACGATATTCCCTCATCGAGATCGATTTTGCCCGCGATCAGAACCCAGGCCAGCAAATTGTATCCGTGGAAGCCAGAGTTTTCCGCCAGGAATTTTCGGGCGAGCGCTTCCGCCTCCCTGAGGCGCTTTTGTTTCAAGAAAAGATTGCCCAAGAGGTATTGCGTCATTGCTTTTCTTGAATCAAATGGAAGAGCCTCTTTGAAGGCTTTCTCTGCCGAGGAGAAGTTTCCTTGCAGGTAATAAACGTATCCCAGCTCATGGTAAATGTCCGGATCGTCGCGAGCCAAGGCCAGGGCCTTCTCGAGATTGAAAATGGCTTCGTCATACCGATGCAGCCGTTCATAAGCGCTGCCCAGAAAATAATAAGCATCCGCGTCATCTCCCAGAGATTTATTCCGTTGGGCGATTTCCAGCATCCTTTCGTAGTTTGCGGTGTCACGAAACAGGAGGAGCAAATGGATCAGCGCGCGCCGAAATTCGGGGTCCATGGTCAGGACTTTCTCCAGATATTCCAAGGCCGTGGCATAATGCCGATTGTGGTACGAATAGTCGCCAATGAAAAAAAGCATCTCTTTATCGTGCGAATAGATCTTTTCCATTTCTCTCACAATGGCAAGTCCCTCCTCTAACTCCTTCTCCGAGTGGCCGATATGCGCATATTGCGCGCGAGCCAGATATTGCTCCTTTTTAGGAATATGATCGATCAAGTCCATCGCCGTTTGCAAAGAGGCTTTCGCCTCGAGGTTTCGCCCCACTACTAAATGCAAGGCATAACCCAGCCGATAATGTGCGAGTCCAAAAGCGGAATCCAGCGCAATGGCTTTCCGGAATTCCGTTATCGCCTCTTCAATTTTAATCTTGCCGAGCAGTTCTTCGCCTTTAAAATAATGCTGATAGGCTTCAAGGTTGGTCGTCGTCACCGTGGCCACCCTCTGGCGCGCCGCTTCGATTTCAGCGGCCTGCTCGTTCAAGCCTTTTCGCGTCTTTTCGGATAACTGATCAATCATCGCCGGAATGCTCTCTTGTCCTTCGTCCTGGGCATTGGCGGTGAACAGGTGGACGTTGTTTTGCGGGTCGATGACTTTCAAGTCAATGGCATAGCGTCTGCCGAACTTGCGTATGGTCGCGATGACCATGGCATTCACGTTGGCGCGCCGGCAGATTTCCCTTCCCAGGTCTTCATCGATGCGGTCAATCTCGTGTTTCCCCATTTGTTTGAGAATGTCAAACATCCGCGAGCGGGTCAGCACCGAAAGCCGGCGCGATTGCTCCAGCGAAGTGATGAGAATGCCGGAAAGCCCGTTCAACGCTTTCTCATCCGTCTCGTTCATAAAATCCACGACCGCAATGGGAATGCCGGCCGCGCTCACTTTCTGCTGTTTGAAGAAAAGAAAATATCCGATGGCCGTCAGCAGAACCACAACGCCAAAGACGGAGCCGGGCCTCGCCCAAGCACGGGCGCCGTCTCTCGAAACGCTCGGTTGGGCGTCGCTTCGAGGGAGGTTTGCTTTTGATTCCAATCCTTTCTTCAACCGCTGCAAATCCGCCAGCAGATCATCCGCATGTTGATAACGGTGCGCCGCCTGTTTTTCGAGACATTTATTGACGATGCGCGCCAACTCTATCGGCACGCCGGTGCGCAAGCCGGTGATCGGTTCGGGATTTTCATTTAAAATCGAATACATCACCGCGTGCTCGTACTCGCCTTTAAAAGGCAATTGCCCGGTGATCATCTCATGGAGAACGACACCCAACGCCCAGATATCGATACGATGATCAAGCTCTTCCCCGCGCGCCTGTTCCGGCGACATATAAGCGACGGTGCCCAATATTGTACCTTCTTTGGTGACAACCGTTCGTCCCGCCAACTTCGCCAGGCCGAAGTCCATAATCTTCGCCTGGCCTTTAGTTGTAATCATCACGTTGGCCGGCTTGATGTCGCGATGCGTGATCTGTTTCTCATGCGCGGCTTGCAAACCCTCGGCAACTTGCATGGCTATCCCCAACGCCTCATCGAGCTTCAGCAGCCCCGCTTCGATCTTCTCTTTCAAGCTTCGGCCTTCAACATAAGCCATCGCAATAAAGAGTTGCCCCTCGACCTCGTCGATTTCGTAGATGGTGCAAATGTTCGGATGATCCAACGCCGCCGCGGCTTGCGCCTCGTGAACGAATCGCGTCTTCTCCGCTTCACTCGCCATGATTGACGACGGCAGAAATTTGAGCGCGACGGTGCGCTTGAGCCTGGTATCCTCGGCCTTGTAGACGACGCCCATGCCGCCCTCGCCGAGCTTGGCGAGGATTTTGTAGTGGGAGATGGTTTTGCCGATCATGATCTATCTCTTCGGTTTCTTCGATTTCGAGACGAGTGCGCCAATCCCGCTAGGGATGAAATGTTTATAGCACGGAATCAACCCAACAGTCAAAACTCCGGAGGAGTGAAATGTTGTTGCGGCTCGAAATCCAAAAATCAATCCTTCTTTTCAGGTTAAATACATGCCACTCCTACGGAATTTTCGTGATTTTAATTGATGCTGAACTATAAACATTGCACTCCTAACGGAGTTAAAT
>JBOHQZ010000170.1:0-9871 GCA_050732275.1 bacterium | reverse complement strand
CATCATCCACAGCAACGGCAAAGTCGAAAAATGGTCCGGCCAATACTTTCGGCGTGACAAGGTTGAGACAATGGGCATAGTTGCCGCCTCAGAAATCTTGGAGCCATTAAAAGAAATATTCGGCACCAGGGGCTTTGCACAGTGGCCGTATCAAGAAACCGGCAACATGACGACCCGGGTATGGTGCATCAGCGGCCAGGACACTACCGTCGTCTCGTGGAATGGCATCGAGCCGGGAAAAGAAGTGCCGCAATCCATTCGTGATTTGTACGCCAATTTAATGAAAATTGTCGAATCTGTCCGGTAATACCGTAGCGCAGCGATGGACACGACCTAAATGAATTGCCAATTGTTAATTATCAATTGTCAATCTCAAAACTTCACGGTCGTGCTCATTTTTCTAGAGCTAGGCTACCATTACTCATTTCTACAACCATCCTTATTTAAGGAGACACAACCATGCAGAAGCAACGCTTGCGGAAATTGCTGATCCTTGGCATCGGCATCCTATGCGCAACTCCAATCCTAATCGGTTCCACCCGATTGAAATCGAAAGCGGCCGCCAATTTTCAAAGCGTGAGGGGATGGCATGAAAAACAAGGCCGCAAAATCGGCGGCGCACACCACCGGCTCAGCCAAGAGGAGCTGAAGCAGTTCGGCGCGCGCCTGCAATCCTTCGCGCTTGGAAAATTGCAGGCGACGAGCCATGTTAATACAAGTCAGTCGTCACTCGGCGCGGCGCTCTCACGCTTGCGTGAAAAGCCGGTTGATTTGGCGGCACGCTTGCAGCGAGCGCGCCAGCAGCAATCGCGGCAACGAAACCTCCGGTGGCACGAAAGCAACGGCACGCCGGTTTTCATTGCCGGATCAGTATTGCGCCAGCCCATGGCCAAGCTGTCATCCGCGGGCAAAGCCGAAGAGATTGCCTTGAATATCATTTCCGCCAACCGTGAGGCTTTTCGCCTGGATGATCCCGATAGCGAGCTGAAGGTTGTTGAGTCCTTTAAAGATGAATTCGGCAAACAGCACGTGAAGTTTGCCCAATGGTATCAAGGCGTGCCGGTTTGGGGGCAGGATTTGGTGGTGCATCTCGAGGCCAACGGCGAATTGTACAGTGTGAACGCGCGCTATTCGCCCACGCCCAAAACCATCAACGTAAACACGGCCAACCTCGGCGCCGAAGAAGCCATCCGGATTTCCAGAAACAACCTGGCCGCTCAAACCGGCATTGAAGCGTTTAGCGAGCTCGCCCAAAGGATTCTTTCATACAACGGGCCAGATGCGACGAAATATATTTTGATCGATCAAAAAACGCAGCAGCCCCATTTAGTTTGGCACGTGCAAATCCGGCCCAATCTGCGGGATAATTGGTACTATTTCATCGATGCCGGCACCGGTGAAATTCTCGAGCGCTACAACGCCACCAATTTCGATGGCCCGGTCACCGCGAATGCCACCGACCTCAATGGCGTGAACCAAGTCATCAACGTCTATCAAGTGGGAAGCACCTATTATATGATTGACGCTTCGCGGCCCATTTGGCAAACCACCCAGCCCGACATCTTGAACGATCCGCAAGGCGCGCTTTGGACGATCGATGCCCGGAACAAGGATCTCGGCAGGGATACCGAGCTTTACCACGTGACCTCGAATAACAACAACTGGAATGATCGCGCTTCCGTATCGGCGCACAGAAACGTCGGCCGCG
This sequence comes from bacterium, assembly GCA_050732275.1. Lineage (GTDB taxonomy): Bacteria > Zhuqueibacterota > Zhuqueibacteria > Zhuqueibacterales > Zhuqueibacteraceae > Zhuqueibacter. Next base: position 8,163 of record JBOHQZ010000170.1, on the reverse strand, counting down.
TGTTTGAGTATTATTTCAATACGCACGGACGCCGCGCGATTGACGACCAGAACGGCACGATTATCTCCGTTATTCACGTCACCGATGGCGACGAGCCCATGGATAATGCCTATTGGAATGGCGCTTTCATGGCTTATGGCGATGGCAATACCGGGTTCAAGCCTCTCGCCGGCGGGCTGGACGTGGCGGCGCACGAGATGACCCACGGCGTGATCGAGCGCACGGTGAATTTGGAATACAAATTTCAGTCTGGCGCTCTCAATGAATCTTTCGCCGACGTATTCGGCGTGATGGTCGATCGTGATGATTGGTTGATGGGCGAGGACGTGACACTGACTTCCTATATTACCTCCGGCGCTTTGCGCAACATGCAGGATCCTCATAACGGCGGCAGCCTGGGTGTACCCGGCTGGCAGCCGGCCCACATGAACGAATTTCGCAATCTCACCATCGACCAGGACAACGGCGGTGTTCACGTCAACAGCGGCATCCCCAACCGGGCGTGCTATCTGATTGGCAACGCCATTGGCAGAGACAAAACGGAAAGAATATATTACCGGGTGTTGTCGGCGCGCTATCTGAACACGCAATCCAACTTCGTCGATTTGCGCCTGGCCACGATTCGCGCCGCCACGGATCTATACGGCGCTAACTCAGCCGAAGTCAATGCGGTTAAAGCCGGATTCGATGGCGTCGGCATTACGGACGATGGCGGCACAAATCCACCTGACGATCTCCCGCCAGTGCAGGGAGATCAGTGGATCGCCATCGTCAACGCCGAGCTGGCGGATAACAGCCTGTTTCTGGCGAGGCCGGTCATCAACAACCAATCAACCGACATCGTACAGCTCACGACGACCCAGGTGTACACCAATACCGGCAATCCGATCAGCGTCTCTGATAATGGCGAGGTGATTCTGTTCGTCGATAGCGATAACTTCGTCCGAGGCATCGATTCCGACGGCTCGGGAGAAACGTTCGTCAGCACCCAGGGCCTATGGTCATCCATCGCGCTCTCTCCGGATGCCACCAAGCTGGCGGCAACCTCGGTTTTCGAGGATTCGACTATTTACATTTTCGATTTGCTCAATCCCAATAACAGCAAAGCCGTTCATCTCTACAGCCCGACGACACAACAAGGCGTGCAGGCGGACATTACGGTATACGCTGATGCTTTGGATTGGGACTTGAGCAGCCAGTTCGTGCTCTATGACGCTTTCAACCGTATTCCACAAGCCGGAGGCAGTGCGATCGAGTATTGGGACGTCAACGTGTTCGACGTGGACAATGAGCTCATCTTCCCGATGTTCCCGCCGCAGCCGGAAGGAATAAACATCGGCAACCCCTCGTTTGCCCAAACCAATGACAATTTCCTTGTTTTCGACGTTTTCGACGCCGGTCAGGGCACGAACGAAATTTGGGCTATCGATGTGTTCTCCGGCGAGGTCGGTTTGATCGAAAATAATCAGTCATCCATTGGTTATCCCAGGTATTCGCCGGACGACAGCCGGATTGTTTTTCAACGTGAGGTCGGAGGCCAGGCGACATTGCGCCAAATTGCCGTCGCGGAGAGCAAAATCGAGTCAACCGGCCCGTCCCAGAATTATGTGACCGGTGACCAGCTTCCTACCTGGTTTGCCGTTGGCCAGCGAACCCGTGTAGAGGATAAACCGACAAGCGCACCTTCAACTTATGCGCTGCTGCAGAATTATCCCAACCCATTTTGGAGCGGAATGACATCCCCCGCTCGGAGCGGGGGAAATCCGGAGACGACGATCCGCTATGCCGTGCCGTTCAATGGGCAAGTCTCCATCGCCATCTATGACGTTGAAGGCCGTCTGGTGACGAATTTGGTGTCCGGCGCAACAACTGCCGGCGAGCACACCGTTCGTTGGAATGGATCGGATGGCGCCGGCAATCGCGTGGCCAGCGGTGTCTACCTTTATCGTATGGAAGCGACCTCGCCGGCCGGGGCCGTGACGACGCTCACCAAAAAATTGATGCTGGTCAAGTGATACTAAAACGTCATGCGTAAAACGTAATTCGGGAGACAATCTCATGCCTAACTATCCATCCTACGTTACAAGAGAATTGGCATTCGATGCCACAATCAAAAAAGGCGATACGGGAGCAAAAGTCCGCAGAGTTCAGGAGTGGCTGAGCATTGGCGGATTTGCCACCGCTGTTGATGGCGGCTTTGGTAACGCGACGGAAACATGTGTCAAGGCGTTCCAGCAATCCAAAAGGATACCGGCTACAGGACAAGTCAATCAACAGACCTGGAGTGCGCTGGTCGAGCCGCTCAACAAGGCGCTTCAACCCATAAACTTTCCCGCCAACGTGAAATTAGCCGATGCCATCTTGAGAGTTGCGAAGCAGCATCTGGCGCAGCATCCCATCGAAGTCGGAGGCGATAACTGCGGGCCATGGGTGAGGGTTTATGTTGAGGGCAATCAGGGACCGGAGTGGCGTTGGTGTGCCGGCTTCGTGAGTTTCGTGATGAAACAGGCTTGCACGCAATTGAATCGTCCCCTGCCTATTCCCGGTTCCGTCTCTTGCGACTCACTGGCCTACCAGGCCAAACAAGCCGGACTATTCATTAAAGGCGCTCATGTAGCCAACGGCAGCGTACCGTGGCCGGCGTTAGGCGCGGCACAAATCTTTCTGGTCAGGCAGACGGCAACGGATTGGGTCCATACGGGTTTAAGTTTTGAAGGCGCGGGGCCGGTGTTTTCAACGATCGAAGGGAATACCAACGACGGCGGCAGCAGCAATGGGTATGAAGTATGCCAGCGCACGCGATCCGTGGAGAGCAAGGATTTCATTCGTTTCCAGGTTTAGAGCGCGTTTGGAAAGTCACTGACCGGTCACTTTTTGTGTCCAAAGTTTTCTACAATTCAACCACTTTAAGTGACCGGTCAGTCTCATTTTTGTACTTTTCTTGAAGCAAGGGAATGAATTTTTCTTGAACGAAATGGCAGGCGGCAAGTCTATCCTCAAAAAATGCCAAATTCACTAAATCAAAGCGGAGGTAAAACATGCTGAAAAGCAAAAATTTTGTTGCAAATCTCACCCGCTGCTTGGTTTTAGCGACGTTGCTGCTCACCACATCCAGCTTCGCGCAAAAGAGATTCACTCTGACCACCAACTCGCCACAGGCCAAAGATTATTTTGCCCAAGCGGTGAAAGCGAATGAATCATTTCAGCCGGATTTTGCGCAGCTCGCCCGCAAGGCGGCCGCGGCGGATTCCAATTTCGCCATGGCGCAGATGTTTGTGGCCGCCACCACGCCGGCAGCAGCGCAACGGGAAAAACTCATTGAGAAGTTTCTGGCTTTAGCCAAAAATGCTTCGCCCGGCGAGCAGCTTTATCTGCAAGGGATGGCGCACTCTTTTAAAAATGAAGACGACAAAGCCATTGAGCTTTTCAAGCAGGTCAACCAAATGCTGCCAGACGAACGCATGGCGTATATGATGCTCGGCCAAATCAATCAGCGCAAAGGAAATTTTAAAGAAGCCATCGCCGCGTATGAAGCCGCCAACAAAATCGATGCCAGCATGCCACGCGCCACCACGTTTATTGGCGCGTGCTATTTAATGACCGACAATTACAATGCAGCGCGCGGCCATTACAAACAAGTGGTCGCCAAAGTCGATCCGGATGCCACACCGTTCGCGCCGTTTTTCGGCTTGATCTGGGCCGATCTTTATGAAGGCAAGCCGGATCCCGCCTTGAAAACGCTCAGCGATTTTATGGATCGCTATAATCGCAATGGCGCGGCCCAAGGCTTCCCGCCGGTGTGGATTTGGAATCACAAAGCCAGAATCAATTTGGAATTTGGCCGCCTTGACGAAGCGTTGCGCTGCTATGAGATCGGCTACAAATCCGTTCCGCCCGTGCCCGCCACGCAAATCGATAGCGTCAACAAAATCGTCTGGATGGGCCGCATGCTTCACGGTCGCGCGCGCACCCTGGCCAAAATGGGCAAGCACGACGAAGCGTGGAAAATCGTCGAACAAGTCAAAACGATGATCGAAGGCGGCGGCAAGGAAGGCGAGCAGTATTGGCCGGCTTATCATTATTTGGCGGGATACATTGTGCTCGAGAAAGGCGATTATCCGGCGGCGGTCGAGCATTTAAAGCAAGCCGACAAAAACGATCCTTTTCATAAATTGTTGCTGGCGCGCGCCCATCTGAAAACGGGAGAGAAAGCGCAAGCCGTCAAGCTCTGTGAGGAGATCGTCAAATCGACCACGAACAATATCGAGCGCGCGCTGTCATATCCCGAAGCGAAAAAAATTATCGCCACGAACGCCTCCAACTGAGGGAAAAATATTGCAACATCCGGCGAGCTATGGCGTCTTTACCAATGCCGTATTTGAATGGCTCGAGCGCCATTCCTGCCGCTCGATCAATAAAAACATTAAGAGCAACAACAATAACCTTGCGGAGGCAAAACATGCTCGGAAGTAAACATTTTGTTTCAAGCGTTACCCGCGGCTTGGCTTTGGCCGTGGTACTGCTCGTCTCATCCGGCTTTGCGCAAAAAAAACTGCCGCTCACCACGAACTCGCCGGAGGCCAAAGACAATTTCATGCGAGCCATTAGTGCGTTGGAAAGCTTTGATTTCCAGAAATTCACTTCATTGGCGCAGAAGGCCCTCGCCGCGGATACCAATTTCGCCATGGGCCACATGGCGGTTGCGGCAACGCTTCCACCACCGCAGCGCCAAAAGCATATCGATAAGTTCACGGCGCTCGCCCCAAATGCTTCCAAGGGTGAGCAGCTTTATCTTCAGGGCATGGTGCATTGGTACAAAAATACCGAGGACGACAAAGCCCTCGAGGCCTTCAGGCAGCTTCGCCAAATGCTGCCGGAAGACCGTATGATTTGCATGATGCTCGGCAACGTCGAAAGACGCAAGGGCAATTTCAAAGAGGCCATTGCAGCGTTTGAAGCCGCCAACAAAATCGACGCCACCCTGCCGCGCGCCTCGAGTTTCATCGGCGACTGCTATTTGCTGCAAGACAATTATGAGAAGGCCCGCCCCTATTACAAACAAGTGGTCGGCAAAGTCGATCCGGATGCCACGCCCTTCGGGCCGTTCTTTGGGCAGATTTGGGCCGATCTTTACGAAGGCAAGCCCGATCCCGCTTTAAAAACGCTTGACGAGTTTATGGATCGTTACAACCGCAACGGCGCGGCCCAAGGCTTTCCGCCGGTGTGGATTTGGAATCACAAGGCCCGTATCAATCTGGAGTTTGGCCGGCTGAATGAGGCGCTGCGCTGTTACGAAATCGGCTATAAGTCCGTGCCGCCGACTTCAAACACCCAAGTTGATAGCATCCAGAAACTGGTATGGCTCGGCCGTATGCATCACGGTCGCGCCCGCACGCTCGCCAAAATGGGCAAGCACGACGAGGCGTGGAAGATCGCTGAAGAGGTCAAGAAGATGATCGAAAATGGCGGCAAAGAGGGCGAACAATATTGGCCGGCCTATCATTATCTGGCAGGATACATCGTGCTCGAAAAAGGCGATTATCCGGCGGCGATCGAGCAATTGAAGAAAACCGATCTCAACGATCCCTTCCACAAATTGCTGCTGGCGCGCGCCTATTTGAAGACCGGCGACAAGGGGCAAGCGACCAAGCTGTGTGAAGAAATCGTCAAGTTCACCACGAACAATATCGAGCGCGCGCTGTCGTATCCCGAAGCGAAAAAGATTATCGCGATGAATTCTTCGAATTGACGGCGTTTTTTATAACCCCGAATCTGAACGCGTCTTGCCTCTGCGAGGGAAAAGAACCTTTGCAGAGGCTTTATTATTTTTGCACAGATTTCACTTTAAAGAGACAATTTGGCACACGGCGGGGCAAAAATGAAAAAGGCCTCTTGAGTAAGGCCTTTTTCATTTTGTTGCTCATGGCGGGGCCGACGGGATTCGAACCCGCGATCTTCGGCTTGACAGGCCAACGTGTTAACCAGGCTACACCACGACCCCGAGGGAAAAGCAAACAGCAAGAGGCAAAAAGAAAACAGCAAAAATTGAAATTGCTCTTTTTCTTTTTGCTTCTTGTTTTTCAAAAAAGTGGGCGATAGTGGATTTGAACCACTGACCCCGTGCTTGTAAGGCACGTGCTCTCAACCAACTGAGCTAATCGCCCCAATTCTGTCTTGGCGCCTCGATGAATCCGCATTGGAAGCAACCTCATGTCATTCAGGAGGAAACCTTTTTGATGCGAGCACTTGTCGTGGTTTCAAAAAAGATGCTTCCAGCATGACATATTAGTTGGAAGCTTATTCCCTGCCGTTGGTCGGTTCGAGTGTCTTTTTCTTTTGGTACAGAATAGCAATCGGGATGATAATACAATAACCGATGACCAAAAGAATCGGTGCCACGGTCAATGACCAAAAGCTTTCCGACTTGGGTGCCGGCGGGTCAGCCGGCTGCGCCAGCGCGATATAGCCAACCACGATCACCGCGACTCCCAACGCGAATAGCCAGTAGTTGATGCGGGTGAACGGCAACCCTGGGTTTGCCAGCGGCTCCTTTCGAACCCGGCGACGAATTTCTTTTACCTTAACTTCTTTCATAAGCACAATGATCAATATAATAAACGGCACACTCTTTGTCAACGAAAATGTCGGCACTGAGGCATCTTTTTTCGGACGCGTTCATATCCATTCAAAGCTTTGCACGACGATTATTCCTTTTGCGCCGGCCAGGTCGAGAAAACCCTTCTTGGCATAATGGGTGACCAACACCCTAACAATCTCTACTTGTCCATATTCCGAAATGACGGCCTGCACTGTGTCCTCCAATTCATCAAAGACGTTCCGTTTCTCTCTTCGTTCATCAAGCCTTAGTTTGGCTTCGCCGACGATCCAAACCTCCCGGCCTTCTCTCTCGGCCCGGCCCAAAATGTTGATTTCTTTGCCGCCAATATCTGACCGGATGATTTTTTCTGTTATTTCGATGCCGTATTTCCTTTTCAACACCTCGGGCAAAAGCCTGTAGGCTTCGTTTTCAAATGCATAACCGACGCTCCTCGACAATCCTCCAAGCTCGTTTCTTGTCTCATGCAATGATTCTGCAAGCTTATTGACTGTCGTCTCCGTCCCCTTCTGCGCTTCCGCCAGCTCCTCCATCGTGAGTTCCGTCCGCTTCTGCGCCTCGGCCAACTCCTCCATCGTGAGTTCCGTCCGCTTCTGCGCCGCTGCCAGATCTGCTACGATACCCTTCAGCTCGGAGAAATCTTCCTTGGTCACGTGCGCTTCTCTTATCCGCGCATCAATGATTTTTACGAACTCCCTCTTGATTGAAGGTGTTATTTTGAACACCGGTTGCCTTGCTGTCTGCACCATATTTTCCTCGTTTTTATCCAATTACAAGATAACGATTTCAAGTGCCATTTTCAAGGAAGATTTCTCGAGGAAATGATTTCTTGACTTTTTCTCAGATTTTTTATATACTTTTGAGTTACGGGTGTATTTACGTTTTACGAGTTATTACCGGAATGGCACGAGAATTTAAAAACTATATCGACGGAAGCTGGCGCGACGCTGCCGGCGGTAAGCGCTTCGAGAACCGCAATCCCGCGAATTGGGATGAGGTGATTGGCACGTTTCCGGATTCCGGCGCCGCAGACGTCGATCTCGCGGTGAAAGCGGCTGCCACCGCGTATGAGAGTTGGCGGCTCACGCCGGCGCCCAAACGCGGCGAAATCATCAAACGCGCCGGCGATTTGCTCGTCCAATATAAAGAAGAGATCGCGCGCGCGATGACGCGCGAAATGGGCAAGGTTTTGCTCGAGACGCGCGGCGACGTCCAAGAAGGCATCGACACCGCCTATTACGCGGCCACCGAAGGCCGCCGGCTTTTCGGTTTTACCGCGCCATCGGAATTGCCAGATAAATTTAATATGTCGATTCGCCAGCCCGTCGGCGTGGCCGGCGTGATTACGCCGTGGAATTTTCCCATGGCCATCCCGACGTGGAAAATTTTTCCGGCGCTGGTTTGCGGCAACACCGTGGTTTTCAAGCCGGCGGAAGACACGCCCGCGACGGCGGCCCGCTTGGCGGAAATTCTGCTCGAAGCCGGTTTGCCGGATAAAGTGATTCAGCTCGTCAATGGCAATGGCCCTTCCGCCGGTATGCCGTTGG
>JBOHQZ010000169.1:0-9878 GCA_050732275.1 bacterium | reverse complement strand
CCGGGTGGTCCTCCAAGTGAAAAACTTGTCCGAACGTATTACTGAGCTCAAGAACCAGGGAGTGCGTTTTCGCAACGAGATGGAAGTCGGTCCTGGCGGCAAGCAGATTCAGGTGGAAGATCCGGACAGCAATCCGATTGAGTTGTTCGAGCCTGCCTCGCGATAAGCAAGGAACTCCCTATTCAGTCGAGTTTTTTGGAACCCGAGGTTTAGTAAAAGTCAAAGGCACCGTCCACAGCCATCCATTTCGGAGCTCATTTATGGCCATGGGTGACGGCACCCACAAACTGCCGATAAAGGCTGATACGAGAATAGCGATCGGCAAAAGAGCCGGCGACACTGTAACCGTTCGTTTGGAAGAGCGGCTGTCGGGATGATGTAATAAGGTGTTTGAGGCAATCGTCACTCACCTCCAGGCCTCCACCGCCTCGATGGCCGTGGCGCAGATCCGCGTTCTCGGCGGAGCGATGGCCCGCGTGCCTGCAGATGCTACTGCATTTGCACATCGCAAGCGTCGGATCATGGTGAACGTTGCTGGCCTGTATGAACGCCGCGAAGAGGCAGATGTGCATGAAGCTTGGGTCACCCGTTTCGCTTCGGCTCTGCAACCGGGTGACGCCGGGGTGTACGTGAACTTCCTCGAAGATGAGGGCGCAGGCCGGGTTCGCGAGGCCTACCTGGGTTCGACCTGGGATCGGCTCACGGCAATCAAGCGCCGCTACGACCCGAGCAACTTCTTCCGGCTTAATCATAACATCCCGCCTGCCGGTTGAATTTCCCTGAATTGATTCGGCGTACCTTGATTCTCGGCGTGATTATCATAACCCGGACAAGCCTGCCCTGCCCCTGGCCCGCCTAAGGCTCTGGCAGGGCGGGCAATGCTCTAAGCAGGCCAGAGCCGGAACCAAAAAGATTATCGCTCATGGAATAGAACTCAGGGAATTTTTTTCCGTGAGCCAAATTTTCCTGGTCTGCGGCAGGGCAGGCTTTGCTTTTTTTGCAATGACAGAAAAATGTAGGGCAGAAAAATTTAAGGAGACACGATGATGCGATTCATGATTCTGGTCAAAGCCACCAAGGATTCGGAAGCGGGCGTCATGCCGGAGGATGAGAAGCTCTTCACCGCAATGGCGACGTACCACGAGGAACTGGCGAAAGCCGGCGCGCTACTCGATGCCTCCGGGCTCCAGCCGAGCTCAAAGGGCTGGCGCATCAAGTATTCCGGCGGGAAGCGCATCGTGACTGACGGACCCTTCGCCGAAACCAAGGAACTCGTCGCCGGCTACACGCTAATCCAGGTGAAGTCGCGGGAAGAGGCGCTCGAATGGGCCAAACGCTTTCCCAATCCCGCCATCGACGGAAAGGAGTGCGAAATCGAGGTTCGCCAACTGTTCGAATTGGATGACTTCGGCCCGAGCGAGGCGATCGAACGCTTTCGCAAGATGGGTATCGGGACAAAGAAGTAAATAATTGTATTAATGAGGAGCTTTTAAATCATCTTGCCACATTTATCTGGCAAAGTAATGCCGCTAGGCGCGATGATTGATGCTTCAAGTCCAACAGGAATGAATTGATCGTTAAGATATGTTCATTTTTATTGTGTTAGGGTTGGCATTTTGCCATTGATTTTTTTTGCTATCGCGTTTTGTTAATGATCATTCCTCCTATTATCTTGCGATTGTAGTCCAGAGCCTACAAAAACCTTACCTTCTGCCTACTTTTAAATCAGCTTTCTGCCAATTGTTTTATTCCCGTCTGATTTTGTATTTTGGTGGTGCTTCCAGACTATTGATACAACACGAAAAGCTTAGCCGTGCAACCGATTCAAGCCGCTATTGCTGAGGACTCGGCTCAAACAAGAGAACGCCAGATGCAACAGCTAGCATAACTCAGGACATTCAAAAGGAGATTACAATGGAAATAATGACAAAGGAAGTCACCTCGCTATCTCTTCCAATTATTCCCGGGTGGGAGGTTGCGGGCGGTCACCAAGATTCCGGGCCTGGTGAGTTTGAGACCCTTGCTTTACCACTTATAAACCGGCTTTATCGTACCGCCCTCATTTTAACGGGTAGCCCACGCGGCGCGAAGAATTTGTTGCATGATGCCTGCCTGCAAGCCCGGCATGACTTTCGGCGCTTTCACAACGATGACGATCTCGGTATATGGATGTTTCGCCTTCTTTTTGACGCTTTTATGAAGGCTGCTAAAAATGTTACACTACTGACATAGGGTTGACACGGGACGTTTTTATATTAACATTGCAGATTCAGGCTGCGCTCATATTGAAGCTGCTAAACAGAATCCGGTGGCGGCAGCCGAACTGGCTTAAAGATTTTGATGGCACGGTGCTCACGAAAGATGCCGAGGTCGGCGAAATCGTGGCACCTTTCGGCTCCGCGAGCAGCGCGCGCCGCGGTGGTTTCCATTGCCGACATGTCCTCGCTGGAAGTGGAAGCCGACGTTTTTGCTTGTAATCTTCTCAAAGAGAGTAAGAGTATGAGTACGAGTAAAAGAAAAAGCATGATCCAGAACAAAAAAAATCAGGAGAGCAACGATGTCAAAAACATTAGCAGAAGTTGAAAGCGTCTCGAGATCAAATCATCGCGACAGTCTCGAAGTGCCGGTTCTATCAAACATGAAATCAACCAGCAGCAGAAAGGGAGCCATGGCAAATACTTTGGTGGAGGTCGAAAGCGTTTCGAAGTCCTATCAGCGCAACGGCCTCCGCATTCCGGTGCTGGAGAATATCAACTTGTCGGTGCCGGAAGGCGAGTTTCTGGCGTTGATGGGGCCGTCAGGCTCCGGAAAATCGACGCTGCTGAATCTCATTGCCGGAATTGATCGGCCCGACGCGGGCAGTATTGTCGTGGCCAACGATGACGTCACCAAGCTCTCGGAATCGCAAATGGCTGATTGGCGCGCGCATCACATCGGTTTCATTTTTCAATTCTACAATCTCATTCCGGTGTTGACCGCGTATGAGAACGTCGAGCTGCCGCTCTTGTTGACCAAACTGTCGAAGAAAGAACGCGACGAGCACGTGAAGCTCGCATTGGGCGTTGTCGGCCTCGGCGATCGCATGAAGCATTATCCCAAACAACTTTCCGGCGGCCAGCAGCAACGCGTGGCCATCGCACGCGCCATCGTGGCCGACCCCACTTTGATCGTAGCCGACGAGCCGACTGGCGATCTCGACAAAAACTCCGCCGCTGAAATTCTCACATTGCTGGAACGTTTGAACGAAGAATTCAACAAAACCATCATCATGGTGACGCACGATCAACGCGCCGCGGATAAAGCGCACACGATTCGCCATCTCGATAAGGGCGAGCTGCAATAAAACCAGTGATCAGTGCTCGATAACCAGTAATCAGTGTCGCGTTGATTACTCAACTGATCACTGATTACTGAACACCGGCAACAGCAAACCATTAATCATTGACTAGCTATGAAAATCTTCAAGCTGATTTTTAAAAACGCTTTGCGCCACAAGCTGCGGTCGTTTCTAACGATGTTCGGCATCGCGATCGCGGTTTTGGCGTTTGGGCTAATTCGCACGGCCATCGACGCGTGGTATGCCGGTGTGGAGGCTTCGGCGCAAAACCGTTTGGTGACGCGCAGCGCGGTCTCCCTGGCGTTTCAGTTGCCGCTGGCGTATCGCGAGCAAATCGCCAAAATTCCCGGCGTCGAAAGCGCCGGCCTCGCCAATTGGTTTGGCGCTTATTATAAAGATCCCAACAATTGGTTCGCCAATATCGCGATCGACGAAGGCTATCTCGACTTATATCCGGAGTTCGTGTTGCCGCCGGAACAAAAAGCGCAATATCTCAAAGAGCGCAATGCGTGCATCGTGGGCAGCAAGCTGATGAAACGCTTTGGCTGGAAGCTCGACGATGTCGTGCAATTGACCGGCACGTTCATTCCGGGCAATTGGGATTTCGTCATTCGCGGCGTTTACGACGGCCAATTTCCCAACACCGATGAGACCATTTTCTTTTTTCATTGGGAATACATGAACGAGCGTATCAAACGGGAGACGCCGGAGCTCGCAGACCAAGCCGGTTGGTTTATGGTGAAAATCGCGAATGACGCCAACGCCGCGCAAATTTCCGAAGCGATCGACACGAACTTCAAAAACAGTTACGCCGAAACCAAAACCGAAACCGAGCGCGCGTTTCAGCAAAGCTTTGTGTCGATGTCGGGCACGATTCTCACAGCGCTGCAAGTGGTCTCGTTCGTGGTCGTTTTCATCATTTTGCTCGTGTTGGCGAACACCATGGCCATGACCGCACGCGAGCGCATCGCCGAATATGCGGTGATGAAAACGCTCGGCTTCCGGCCGTTTCATATTGTCGGCTTGATCGGCGGCGAATCTTTGATCATCGCCCTCGGCGGATTCGTAATCGGCTATCTGCTTTTGACCGGTCTCATCCAGGGTTTGGAACCCGTCATCTCCGAATACGTCAGCGGTTTCTTCCCGGTTTTTGAATTGAAAGACAAGACGGTTTTATTCGCCTTTGTCGCAGCGTTGCTCACGGGTTTGGCTTCTGCGGCTTTCCCAATCTTGCGCGCGGTGAAGATGCGCATCGCCGACGGCTTGCAGCGCGCGATGTTTTCCTCCCTGCCATCGAGTTCGGGAAGCCTCGTGAAGCGAATCATGATGGGTTTGGCCAAATTTGCCGCCGTGACGCTTGCCGTGATCGTCGTGACGGGAATTTATTTCGCGCTCCACTATGCGTGGGCGAATTTCCTGTGGAAAAATTTTGTTGGCGCAAGCTACGAACAACTTGGCCCGCTCGTGCTGGATCTGATTTTGTTCCTCGGCCTCGTCGCATTGGCCTGGAGCTTCGCGCGCGGCCCGCGCCAAACCGTGTTGGCGAATTTATGGACGCAACGCTTGACGACGACGCTCACGCTTTCAGGCGTGGCGCTCGTCGTGTTCGTCTTCGTTGCCGCGCTGATGTTGGCGAACGGCTTGAAAGAAACTTTGGTCGCGACCGGCGTGGATGAAAATGCCATCATCATTCGCCGCTCCTCGCAATCGGAAATAAACAGCTTTATCGACCGCGAGCAAGCCAACATCATCGAAACCCAGCCGGAAGTCGCTGCTAGAAGTGACGGCTCTCCTTTTGCCACCAGCGACGTCGTGGTGGTGATCTCGCTGCCAAAAAAAGAGACCGAGGATCTGGCCAACGTCATGGTGCGCGGGGTCTCGCCGCAAGCCGTGGAGCTTCGGCAGCAACAAGTCACGCTCACGCAAGGCCGCATGTTCGGCGCCGGCTTGCAAGAAGTGATTATCGGCAAAGCCCTGCAAGAGCGCTTCAAAGGCTGTGAGGTGGGCGGCACTTTGCGCATGGCGAGCACGGAGTGGAAAATCGCCGGCGTGTTCGACGGTCACGGCACCGGTTTCAATTCCGAGGTGTGGGGCGACGTTGAGGTTATGGGACCCGCGTTCCGACGTCCCGGCTTTTCCTCCGTCACCGTGCGGCTGAAAGATGCCGGCCAATTCGAGGCATTGAAAACACGGTTGGAGAACGAGCAGCGCATGGTGGTCGATGTGAAGCGCGAAAAGGAATATTACGAAGAACAATCGCGTATGATGGCCAATTTCATTGGCATTCTCGGCCGGGCAGTGACGATCATTTTCAGCTTCGGCGCGATGATCGGCGCGATGATCACGATGTATGCGGCGGTCGCGAATCGTACGCAAGAGATCGGCACGTTGCGCGCGCTCGGCTTTCGCCGCCGCAGCGTGCTCGCCGCGTTTTTGGTGGAAGCCGTGTTTCTGTCGATACTCGGTGGGGCCGCCGGCATCATCGCTTCTTCGGCTTTGAATTTGATCACCGTCTCCACCACGAACTGGACCACCTTCTCGGAGCTGGCGTTCGGCTTCGATCTTTCGACGGAGATTACCGGCCGCGCGCTGGTGTTCTCCATCGTGATGGGATTGTTCGGAGGCTTCCTGCCGGCGGTGCGGTCTTCGCGATTGAAGATCGTCGAGGCGTTAAGGACTGGATGAGCAGAGGGCGAAGCGCATAAACTACACTTTGCTCTCTGCGCATTTACCATGAACTCAGAAAACAAGCCACGACTTCGCATAGGAGCATTACTGAAAGTTATGTTACCACTATCATTCAACGCAACGGGAGATTTGGAAATTATTTCCTCGAAAGCTTCCTCTCCCAACGATTTCGATTTTATCATCGGCAGGTGGAAAATCCACAACAAAAAACTCAAGACCAGACTCAACAATTGTACGGAATGGCTCGAGTTTGAAGCGACCTACGAATGCCATAAAATTCTGAACGGTTTCGGGAATACCGACCAATTCATCACTGCATTTAACGGGGCCCCGTTTCAAGGCGCAACATTTCGCCTGTTTAATCCGAAGACCAGACTTTGGAGTCTTTATTGGGCGGATAGCAATGTCGTCGTGCTGGACGTTCCTCAAGTCGGTTCTTTTGATGGCAACATTGGAAAATTTTACGCGAAGGACGTTTTTGAAGGAAAGCCAATCATTGTCGTGTTTCAGTGGGACAAAACGAACCCTGAGAACTCGATCTGGAGTCAGGCATTCTCGCCCGACAATGGAAAAACGTGGGAATGGAATTGGTATATGACGTTTTACAGAAATAGCTAAACCTGGCTTTGTTGTCATGAAATTTCACCTCGTAATGGCGGAGGAAATCAAGGAGCTGACAGAAGAGCTGTGGCTTAGAGTGCGGACGAAATGGCGTAACGTTCTGGAATAGAACGAACTGGCCGCCGGTTAATAAATTGGGCGTTGCACACCACAACAGGAAGACACAATATGTTGACTCAGGCTGAAAAGGGAAAAATTTTTCGTGCGCTCCATGAACGAGATGGCGCCTTTATCATTCCGAATCCCTGGGATATTGGCACGACGCGATTGCTGGGACGTCTCGGTTTTGAGGCCCTGGCAACCACGAGCGCCGGCTATGCGTTTTCTGTCGGGCAGCGGGATAACACGATTGGCCGCGACAAGATGCTGAGGCATGTCGCCGAGATCGTGTCAGCCACCGATTTGCCCGTGAGCGCCGATCTCGAAAACGGCTTCGGGGATAGTCCTGAAACGGTGGCGGAAACGATCCGGCTTGCCGCAGCAACCGGACTGGCCGGCGGCTCAATCGAAGATTCAACTCAGCGCCCGGAACATCCGATCTATGAGCTTGCGCTTGCGGTCGAGCGTATCCGTGCGGCGGCAGAGGTGGTGCGCGCGCTGCCATTTGCTTTCATCTTAACGGCGCGTGCGGAAAACTACCTTGTCGGCCGGCCCGATCTCAAAGACACGATCAAGCGGCTGCAGGCTTATCAGGAAGCCGGAGCCGATGTTTTGTTTGCGCCAGGCCTTACACTTAAAGATGACATCGTGTCGGTGGTCAACTCTCTTGATCGCCCCGTGAGTGTTATCATGGGGCTGCAAGGCGTTCAATTGAGCCTTGCGGAGCTATCCGAGATTGGCGTCAAACGGATCAGTGTCGGCAGCGCGCTCGCGCGCGCCGCGCTTGGCGCTTTTCTTCGCGCCGGGCAGGAAATGCGAGAGCGCGGCACCTTCACTTTCGCAAATGATGCGGTGAGCTACAAGGAAATCAGCGCCATGTTCAAATGAAGAATGAAGATCAAAACCAACTGATACACGATCTCTTTTTGCTGCAACGTGTTGCTCAGAGGATCAACTCAAATTTAGATCTCGATGCGCTGCTCAAAGAGATTGTCAACGACGTCTCCCAAACATTCGGCTGCTCACGCCTCGCGGTCTTCCTGAAAGAAGATCAGACCAATGAGCTTGTCGTCGGGGAGGACTGCGGAGGGGATGCGGAACATTACATCAAAGGCGAGCGCATCAAGATTGGTGAATTTGGGATAGTGGGGCATGTCGCTGCGACTGGCGAAACGTATTACGCGCCGGATGTGACCTTAGACCCTTACTATGAGGTGGGTGACGACCAGACCCGTTCGGAAGTGGCCATCCCTCTAAGATCGCACGGGCAACTGATCGGCGTTTTCAATGCTGAACATAAGGAACTCAACGGTTTTTCACCCGGCCGTATCCAACTCCTTGAGGCGCTGGCGGGCCACGTCGCAACGGCGATAGAAAACGCTCGGATGTTTCAAAAGGAGCGCATGGAAAAGGAACGGATGAGCAAGGAATTGAGCGAGGCGCAACGCATACAACAGACTCTGTTCCCAAGCCGGCCTCCCGATATTCTCCGATTTGCATTATGCGGCCAGTGCCTGCCCTCTCTGGAGGTCGGCGGTGATTGGTATGATTACATCCCGCTTCAGGACGGCCGGCTGGGGATCGTATTAGCGGATGTATCCGGTAAGGGCATGGGAGCGGCCTTGCTCATGTCATCAACCCGCACCGTTTTGCGGCTGGTTGCCGAAAGCGGATTGCCGCCTGCGGAAGTCCTGTGCCGCGTCAATCGTGTGCTCCTGAAAGATTTCCCGACGGCCAAGTTTGTCACGATGGTTTATGCGCTTCTCGATCCGAAAAGCGGCAGCATAGTCTTCGCCAACGCCGGACATCTTCCTCCTCTTTTGGCCGATTCAAGCGGCGCACATTATTTGGAAACCGAGGCCGGATTCCCGTTGGGCACTCGAGAGCGCTCGTTCTCCGAGCGTACGATCGAGATGACGGCAGGAAATCGCCTCGTTTTCTATTCGGATGGCGTTACCGAGGCGATGAATTCGTCACTTGAAGAATATGGGGAAACGCGCCTTCGAGATCATGTCGCCAATCCCTCCGCTTCCGTTCAGAGTCTCTTGAACGACGTCCGCACTTTTACGTCCGGTCATGCCGCCTCAGATGATGTTACGGTCGTCATGGTGCAGGCGTGCGAATAAAAAATTCACCGTTGTGAGTTATGAAAACCATATAGAGAAAATGATTTCTGCAAGCTGCCAAAATGAAAACCAACAACGTGACTGCCTGGCTGGATAAAAACAAAGACGTTGGACTCTTTTTGCTCCGGCTTTTTGTCGGTGTTCGCTTGCTCTACGGGGTGGTGGATAACATCGTCGATTGGGAGCGGATGATCGAGTTTAGAAATTTTCTCGAACAACAGGGTTTTCCGCTTCCCCTCGCCAGCGCGATAATTTCTGTGTACGCCCAGTTTCTATCCGGACTGATGTTCATCATTGGTTTTAAGATTCGTCTGGCCGCCGCGCTGATGATCGTCAATTTTCTCGTCGCTTTGATGATGGTGCATTCCCGCGATTCCTTTGAAGGCATGACCCCGGCTTTGGCCATGTTGTTTAGCAGCATTCTGTTTTTGTTTTACGGTGCAGGCAAGTTTGCGCCAAAGCGCTTAAACGAAAGCGCGTCCGCGTAAATCTAGGTGAAAGAATACCATGCAAAAACCTCCGCTGCTCGCCGGCCTGGGCGGCAGCTTGCGCGAGAAATCTTATTCGCGCGCGGCGCTGCGCGAGGCTTTGGGCATTGCCGAAGCCAGCGGCGCGGCTGTCGAAATGCTCGACGTGCGTGAATTGAATTTGCCAATGTTCGTGCCGGATATTCCCGTGACGGAATATCCGGTGCAGCATCAAGCTACCCTCACACGCTTGCTCGAAACATACCGCCGCGCGGACGTGATGATTTGGGCTTCGCCCACTTATCATGGCACCATCAGCGGTGTTGTGAAGAATGCGCTGGACTTCATGGAGCTCCTCTGTGACGACCAGCCGCCTTACTTGCAGGGGCGCGCCGTAGGAATCATTACCGTGAATGATCCGATCACTTTTGCCTCTATGATCAACGCCGTGCACGAGCTGCGAGCGTGGCTTGCTCCTACGCAAGCGGTGTTTAGCCGACAGGATTTCAATTCCGAAATGACATTGAACAACGAACGCGC
>JBOHQZ010000168.1:0-9938 GCA_050732275.1 bacterium | reverse complement strand
ACCAGCCGCAATTGCACGTGCGCCGGCGTGACCGCCGCCAGCATCGGCAACGTCAAACCCGGCAAGTGCAACCGGCGTTGCTTGATCGGCTGCCCGCGATAATCCAACGCGGTCGGGCCAATGAGGAGAACTTTCATAGCGAAGCTGCGTCGAAGTTATGTGCTTGATAGTACAAAAAAGCAGAAGCTTTGTCAAGAAAATTTTTATTTGCTCCGGCGCGATTTAGTCCGTATATTAGTGGATAAAACGGGCGCAAACAATGAATGCGGATTTGTACGCTAAGCTAAGAACTAATCAATGAGCGCTGAAACCCATTCCCAACTAGCGAATTTTATCTGGAGTATCTGCAACCTGCTGCGTGGGCCGTACAAGCGCAACGAATACCGCAAAGTCATTTTACCGCTGACCGTGCTGCGGCGCTTTGATTGTCTGCTCGCACCGGCCAAGGAGAAAGTGCTCAAAGAGTACCCATCCATCAAAGGCAAGCCTGAGACCGTGGTGCGCAGCCTGCTGCAGAGAATCACCAAACGGCCGTTTTATAATCTCTCCAAATTAGATTTCGCCAAGCTGCTAAACGATCCCAACCAGCTCGCACCGAACCTGAACAAGTACATCACCAGTTTTTCGCCGAACGTGCGTGATATCATGGATCGCTTCGCCTTCGATCAACAGATCGCGCGCATGGCGGAGAAGAATCTGCTCTTCGAAGTCATCAAGGCGTTTGGTAAAATCGATCTCGCGCCCGAGCGCGTCGACAACGTGCAGATGGGCTATGTCTTCGAAGAACTCATCCGCATCGGCGCGGAGCAATCCAACGAGGAAGCCGGCGAGCATTTCACCCCGCGCGAGGTGATCAAGCTGATGGTCAACCTGCTACTCTCGCCGGAAAAAGATTTGCGCCGCAGCCACGTGGTGAAGACGATCTATGATCCCGCCTGCGGCACCGGCGGCATGCTCTCGGTGGCGGAAAAATATATTCGCGATCTCAACGCCGAGGCCAATCCGCATCTCTTTGGCCAGGATTGGAACGACGAAGCGTGGGCGGTGTGCAAATCCGACATGCTCATCAAGGGCGAGGACGCCGACAACATTCGCCTCGGCGACAGCTTCTCACAGGACAATTTTGATCGCGACAAGGAAGGCAAGAAGATTACGTTCGATTACATGCTCGCCAATCCACCGTTCGGCGTGGAGTGGAAACAACAGGCCGGTTTTATCGAGAAGGAAAACAGCACGCTCGGCCATGAAGGCCGCTTTGGCGCCGGCCTGCCGCGAATTAACGATGGCTCTTTGCTTTTTCTACAGCACATGCTTTCGAAGATGCAGCCGGTTAAACAAGGCGGCAGTCGGATCGGCATCGTGTTCAATGGCTCGCCGCTTTTCACCGGAGATGCGGGCAGCGGCGAGAGCAACATTCGCCAGTGGATTATTGAAAACGACTGGCTCGAAGCCGTGGTCGCCTTGCCTGACCAGCTTTTTTACAACACCGGCATTTCGACTTACATTTGGATTCTCACCAACCGCAAAGAAGCGGAACGCAAAAGCAAGATTCAGCTCATCGACGCGCGGCAATTTTACGTGAAGATGCGCAAAAGCCTCGGCAACAAGCGCAACAAGATCGGCGACCGCGACGAGAACGAACCCGATCAGATCGGTGAGCTCACCAAAATTCATGGCCGCTTCCGCGATGATGAAACGCGCAGGCTTGCTATCGACGGCCAACAAAAAAATATCATAGTCAGCAAGATTTTTGACAACGCCGATTTCGGTTTTCATAAGATTACTGTCGAGCGGCCGCTGCGGTTGAATTTTCAAGCCAGCGCCGAGCGCATCGCGCGAATAGAAGATGAGAGCGGCTTCAAAAATCTCGCGATCAGCAACAAGAAGAATGAGAAAGTGCGGCTGCAGGAAATTGCCGAGGGCAAAAAGCGGCAAGAGGAAATCCGCACTTTGCTGCGCACCCTCGGCGAAGCCGGCGGTCAGCAGCTTTATAAAGATCGGAAAGATTTTCTAACCGATTTGCGAAAGCTCGACAACGAACGCAATGTTCGACTGAGCGCACCGGAACTCAAAGCCGTGTTGAACGCGCTCGGCGAGCGCGATGAAACTGCGGAAATTTGCCGAGACAAAGACGGCAACCCGGAATCTGATCCTGAGTTGCGTGACACCGAGACCGTGCCGCTGAAAGAGAATATTGAAGCGTATTTCAAACGCGAAGTGCTGCCACACATGCCTGACGCGTGGATTGACCACAGCAAAACCAAAGTCGGCTATGAGATTCCGCTCAACCGCCATTTCTACCGTTACGAGCCGCCGCGGCCGCTGGAAGAGATTGAAGCGGATATTAAAATACTCGAAGGTGAAATCCTCACACTGCTCAAGGAAGTGACGGTGTGAGCGACTGGGAGCTTGTAAGTATTACTTACAAGTTCTCATGAAGAAGTTAAGATGCTAAAGTTCTGTCCCGAAGGGACATGGGACAATAGCCCCACGATTTATCGCGGGGAAACTCATTCATAAATATCTCAAAAGTCCCGAAGGGACGGTTGAAAAACCACGGTTAGAATGTCAC
Organism: bacterium; assembly: GCA_050732275.1. Classification (GTDB taxonomy): domain Bacteria; phylum Zhuqueibacterota; class Zhuqueibacteria; order Zhuqueibacterales; family Zhuqueibacteraceae; genus Zhuqueibacter. The sequence continues at coordinate 7,366 of JBOHQZ010000168.1, read as the reverse complement.
CAATATCTTGTTTTCATTCGTCCCTTGCGGGACTTGAAAATTTTTATTCTTCTTTCCCAAAGATAAATCTTTGGGCTATTTTCACGTTGTCCCTGCGGGACAAGACATTTTCTTGACATCGTGACATGGATTTTCAAGTTCGACAAGAGTCAGCGGCCGCGGCAGCGAAAGCTGATGACGATTTTGACCAAACTGCCCGGTAAATCGAAAAGGGAGATGAATCGTGAAATACCCGGCCTATCCGAAATACAAACCCAGCGGCGTCGAATGGCTCGGCGAAGTGCCGGAGCATTGGACAACCACAAAGTTCTGGCATTGTGCTTTTTTTCAAGAAGGCCCGGGCTTGCGTAACTGGCAATTCACAGATGAAGGGGTGAGGGTCGTTTGCGTGACTAACATCACAGACGCAGGGATTGTCTTTTCGAACTACGAGAAGTTCATTTCAGAGAACGAGTATTCTCAATCGTATCGCCATTTCACGGTTTCTAAGGGCGATCTTCTTCTTTCGAGTTCAGGTAACTCTTGGGGAAAGGTTGCCGAGTTTTGCAGCGATGAGTGTTCGATCCTGAATACGAGCACAATTAGAATTAACTGTAACCACGCAGAGATGCTGAATCGGCCTTTTCTTAAATGGCTGCTTCAAGCAGAAAGCACGCGGGAACAGCTTGGTTTATTTATGACAGGCTCGTGTCAACCAAACTTTGGTCCATCGCATCTATCACGCGTTTTGGTGGCGGTCCCCCATAAAGAAGAACAACGCGCCATCGCCGACTTTCTCGACAGAGAGACGGCGAAGCTGGACACGCTAGTGTCAAAGAAGCGGGAGTTGATTGAGAAGCTAAAGGAAAAGCGCACCGCGCTCATCTCGCGGACGGTCACGCGCGGCCTGCCGCCCGAAGCTGCCCGCGCTGCTGGTTTTGATCCGAACCCAAAGCTCAAGCCCTCCGGCATCGAATGGCTCGGCGAGGTGCCGGAGCATTGGGAGGTGAAGCGGCTTGGTCATCTCGTTTCTAAAGTAGGTAGCGGGAAGACTCCAAAGGGTGGGGCCGAGACATATCAAGAAGAAGGCGTAATGCTCATCCGCAGCCAAAATGTTTACGATGACGGTCTTCACCTTGAAGATGTTGTATTCATTGACGAGGGGGTTGATGAAGAAATGGCTGTTAGCCGAGTATTTCCTGGCGATGTGTTACTCAATATCACTGGAGCTTCACTTGGCCGCTGTACAATTGCCCCCTCAGATTTTTCGAGAGCAAACGTAAATCAACATGTTTGCATTCTGCGTCCAGAAACTTCAAAAGTCGATGGAAGATTTTTACAGCGAAACATTTCATCAATGGTGGTGCAGTCTCAAATATTTTCGTTCGAAAACGGCTCTTCGCGCGAAGGATTGAATTTCCAACAAATACGAAGCCTTTTGATTACTTTGCCTCCTCTCGCCGAACAACGCGCCATCGCCGGCTACCTCGACCGCGAGGCCGCGAAGATCGATCAAAGGGCGGCCAGGGTGGAGGAAGCCCTCACCCGCTTGCAAGAATACCGCGCCGCGCTCATCACCGCTGCGGTCACGGGGAAGATCGATGTACGGGAATAACAAGACGCCAAAGGCGTCCAACACCAAAGCCGAGGGTAGCGCGCAGCGCACCCTCGGGAAATGATGATTCCAATCAAGAACCCTGAAAGGGTTCGACAAGAGATGGAGCAAGCATGCCCCAATCGCTCGTGCAGGTTTATTTGCATATCGTTTTCTCTACCAAGCAGCGCCGCCCTTATTTGGGCGACCGGACCTTGCGGGAGAAATTGTTCGGCTACATGGCCGGTATTTGCAAAAACCTCGATTGTCCGGCGCTGAAAATTGGCGGCGTTGAGGACCATGTCCACCTTTTGACGCGACACGCAAAGACCCGGGCGATATCGGATTTCCTCCGCGAGCTGAAGCGTTCATCTTCGACATGGATCAAAACGCAGAGAAATGAGCTGTCATCTTTCCATTGGCAGGAGGGCTACGGCGCGTTTTCAATCAGCCCATCGCATGTGGAAAATGTCGAGAAATATATCGTCAATCAGGAGATACACCATCGCAAGGAGTCGTTCCAGGATGAGTTCCGGCGTCTATGTAAAAAATATGGCGTTGAAATCGATGAACGATATGTCTGGGATTGATTGTGGTTGTATGGAACCCCGATTGGGGTTCTACTGGATTGGATCATTCCGCTCCCAGGGCGCCCAGAAAATGGGCGCCCTGGGCTGTGGTGTAAAACGCCTTCGGCGTAATCGTCGGTGTCCACAAGGATTTGTCGCTATGCCTTTGCCCATACTGATCGCTAAAATAAAGAAGCTTACCCATGCCACAAACTAATGAGCGAGCCTTTGAAACCTACGTCGAAACTATTCTGCTCAACCAAGCCGGTTGGCAGTCCGGCACTGTTGCAGAATGGGACGTGGAAGCCGGGCTCTTTACGGCGCGCATTTTTGCCTTCTTGCAGGACACGCAAACAAAACTTTGGGAGCAGATGCGCGGCCTGCACAGTACCGGGTTGGAAAATCTGCTCATCAACACGCTGGTGAAAGAGCTTGATCTCAAAGGCACGCTGCACATTCTACGGCATGGCTTCAAATTTTATGGCAAGACTTTCCGCCTCGCCTATTTAAAACCGGCGCATGGGTTGAATTATGACATTCTCGCCCTGTTCAATAAAAACCAACTGACGGTAACGCGACAGGTGCCGTACCATCCCGGCAAACATGATACAGTGGACCTGCTGTTGGCGGTGAACGGTGTGCCGGTGGCAACTTGCGAGCTGAAGAATCCCGGCACCGGACAAAGTTGGCGCAACGCGGTGAGGCAGTATCGCGAGGATCGCGATCCGACAGCGCCACTGTTCCAGTTCAAAAAACGCGCGCTGGTGCATTTCGCGGTTGATCCGGACGAAGTGCATACGACCACGCATTTGTGTAAGGAGGCGACACATTTTCTGCCGTTCAATCGCGGCAGCCATCCGGGCGAGATTCAATGCGGCGCCGGCAATCCGCAGCATTCGTCGGGCTATCGCACCGGTTATTTTTGGGAAGAGGTGCTGAAGTTCGACAGCTTTCTCGATATTCTCGGCCATTTCATGTTCATTGAGAAGAAAGCTGAGAAAGTGGATGACGGTCGCGGTGGACAAAGGAGGATTACCAAAGAAACGCTGGTCTTTCCGCGTTATCACCAACTCGACGCGGTGCGCAAGATCGTGGCGACGACCCGGCAAGAAGGCGCGGGCCACAATTATCTGATCCAACACTCTGCCGGCAGCGGCAAGACCAACAGCATTTCGTGGCTCTCGCATCGGCTGGCGAGCTTGCACACGGAGCACGATGAAAAAATTTTCGATTGCGTTATCGTCATCACCGACCGGCGCGTGCTCGATCAACAACTGCAAGACGCGATTTACCAAATCGAACACGCGCAAGGCGTGGTGAAGGCAATTAACGAAGATGCCAAACAACTGGCAGCAGCGCTGATCGACGGCACCAAGATCGTGGTCACGACACTGCAGAAATTTCCCTTTGTGCTGCGTGGCCTGCTTTACGCCGCCGGCGCGGAGAGTCAAGAGAAGGCGACCGACGAAGAGAAGCAAAAGGCAAAAGCATGGGAGGCCGCCATCGCTGCGAGAAAATACGCGGTGATCGTGGACGAGGCCCATTCCAGCCAAACCGGCGAAACCGCGCGCGAACTGAAGGGCATTCTCGGCGCGGCGGCAACGGATTCGGAAGAGGGCGAAGCCGATTGGGAAGATCGCTTGAATCAAGTCATGCAATCGCGCGGCCGGCAGCCTAATTTGAGCTTTTTTGCTTTCACGGCCACGCCGAAAGGGAAAACCATCGAGCTGTTCGGCAGAATGGGAGCCAGCGGCAAGCCCCGCCCTTCCTTTGTAGCTTTAGATGAAGAGCGGGGCAAGCCGGAAGCCTTTCACATCTACAGCATGCGGCAGGCGATTGAGGAAAATTTCATTCTCGATGTGCTGACGAATTACACCACGTATGCCACTTATTACAAGCTGCTCAAAGCCGCGGAAGATGATCCCGAATTACCGATGAAGAAAGCAACGCGCGCGCTGGCCAAGTTCATGAGCCTGCATCCGCACAATATCACGCAAAAGACCGAAATGATCGTGGAACACTTCCAGCGCAGCGTGCGGCACCGACTCGGCGGCCGCGCCAAAGCGATGCTGGTGACTTCATCGCGTTTGCACGCGGTGCGCTACAAGAACGCATTTGATGACTACATCCGAGAGAACGGTTACACCAATATTCACACGCTCGTGGCATTTAGCGGCACGGTGCAAGATCCGGATACGAAGCTTCCATACACCGAGCCGGGAATGAACCTCGATGTCGTTTCGGGCAAACCGATCAGCGAGTCGCAGCTTCCCGAACGCTTCGAGTCCCCGGATTATCAAATCTTGCTGGTGGCCAACAAGTACCAAACCGGCTTCGACCAACCGCTGCTGCAGGCAATGTATGTGGACAAGCGCCTCGACGGCGTGCAGGCGGTGCAGACGCTATCGCGTTTGAATCGCATGATTCCCGGCAAAGACGCGCCGTTCGTGCTGGATTTCGTGAACGAAGCCGAAGACATCTATCGCGCGTTCAAGCCGTATTACGATACCACCAGTTTGCAAGGGACTTCAGATTCGTCGAAGCTGGAAACGCTCAAGCACGAGTTGGATCAAGAGCAGGTTTATCACTGGAGCGAGGTGGAAGCTTTCGCGCAGATTTTTTATAAGCCGGCGGAGCATCAGAGAGCGGCGGATCACGCGAACCTGCAACGCCATCTCCAACCGGCGGTGGATCGTTTCAAAGCCATTGCTGATGAAGAAAAGCGCCGAGAGTTTCGCGAAAAACTAAATTCGTATGTGAAGCTTTATTCCTTTCTGAGCCAGATCATTCCTTATGCCGATGCGGATTTGGAAATACTCTACAGCTTTGGCCGCCTGCTTTTGCCGCATCTGCCGGTTGATCGGGAGGTCGCCATCGTCAAGGTCGGTGATGAGGTGGAGCTGCAATACTATCGCATGGAGCGGATTTTCTCAGGCACCATCAAAATTGCGGAAGGCGAAGCGCAATACGTCAAAAGCCCAACCGACGTCGGCACCGGCAAGGCCGAAGATGAGCAAGCGCCGCTGTCGGAGATCATCGAGGTTTTGAACGAACGCTTCGGCACTCAATTTACCGAAGAAGACCGGCTCTTTTTCCAACAGATCAAAGAGAAAGCCTGCAAGAACGAACAGGTGATCCAGACGGCACTCGCCAATCCGTTGGACAAGTTCGAGCTGGGCATCCGGAAACTGATCGAGGATTTCATGATTGAGCGGATGGCGGAGAACGACAAGATCGTGACGCGCTATATGTCTGACCAAGAGTTTCAAGGCTCGGCGCTCACGATTCTGGCGAAAGTGATTTTCCAAGCGATTCGAGGAAGTTCGCCGACGTTGCAGGTCTCAACTGCGAACGAATCATAGAAATCAATATTGAGTTATGGAATTTTAACGAATTGAATCAAACTTGAATACCATTTCGTTGACGTCAACCAAATGATCAAGAAAAGGAAGCTAGCCGGTGATTTAGTTGTCAAGGAATTTTTGACAGTTCAGACTGTTACTTTTTCTTTAATTCACCTCATGGCCCTCCTTCACCGCGTGGATCAGCTCCTGCTTCAAATTCCAAAGCTGCTGCGAGAGGGAGACGTGATAAATGTGGGGATTCATCAAGCGCTTGACGCCGGCATCCAGCCGCTCGACGTCGGCTTTGCGGATATCACGTATGGCCGGGATCGCAGGCAAGTCATAGACGAGCTTGCCGTCGCGCAAAATTTCAACTAAAAGCGGCTCGATTTCCACAATTTCCTGTTGATGGAGTACGCGACGTTTGCTGTGATCGGTCGGATGGCGCAAGACAAGCGGTTTCATTTCGTGCGGCGCTTCATCGTTCAAACAAATCAAATCGGCGGTGGCTCTGTGGCGCCGATCATAAATTCGCCAAACTTGCTTGTTGGCCGGGTTGGGGATTTTTCCGGCCGTTTCCGAAATTTTAATCGCCGGCAGCCATTGGTTTTCATTCCATACCGCGACCAATTTATACACCCCGCCTAATGCCGAGTCACCAGCCGAAGTGATCAGCCGGGTGCCCACACCATAAGCAAGCCGCTTGATCAGCGCGTTATAATCAATGCCGTGGCGCGGCGCCTCCTCTTCAATCTGCGTGAGAATCTGCCAAAGGTTCAGCTCATCCAATTCGTTGGAGAGAGTGATGGTTGTATCGGGAAATCCGGCCTCGTTCAAGAGTTTGGCAGCTTGAATGCTGAGATAGGCCAGGTCGCCGGAGTCCAAGCGAATGCCCACTGGTTTGTGGCCTTTTCTTTTCAACTCTTCAAAGACTTTGATGGCATTGGGAATACCGCTTTCCAGCGTATTGATGGTGTCCACCAACAGCAAACAATCATCGGGATAAATCTCAGCGTAAGCGCGAAACGCTTCCAGCTCGCTCATTCCCAGCGTCAGGAAAACTTGCACCATGCTGTGCGCGTGCGTGCCTTTCGGTGGAAATCCCAGAACGTGCGAGATGCCGACATTGGAGGTGAAATCCGCGCCGCCGATGAGCGCCGCCCGTGCGCCAGCGATGGCGCCTTTATCCTGCGCGCGGCGGGCGCCGAACTCCAGAAAGAGCTGGCCGCGGCCAATTTCGTGGATGCGCGCCGCCTTGGTGGCAACCAGTGTCTGGTAGTTCAGATGATTCAGCAAAGCGGTTTCCAGAATTTGCGCGATGGCGAGCGGACCTTGCACGACGGTCAAGGGAACGTTGGGATGCACGACGCGGCCCTCCGGAATAGCGCGCAACGAGATGCCGCTAAAATTGCCGTGCTTTCGCAGCCAGTCAAGAAATTTCTCATCAAATATTTTTTTGCCGGTGCGGCCGGTTTGGCCGCGCAGCAAGGCGATATCTTCATCACGAAAATAGGCGCTGTGCATCCAATCGAGCAGCCATTCCAAACCGGCGTTGATGCAGTAGCCGGCTTTGTGCAACCCATAATCCGGATAATCGCGAAAGAAATGGTCGAACTGCACGGACTTCTCGTGCAATCCGAGGCGAAAGTAAAGCTGGGCCATCGTCAGTTGATACTGGTCGGTGAATAAAATTCCCTCGGCGGTCTTTTGGTCGTTTTCTTTCATCAGAATAAAGATAACAAATCCCGGCGTTTTTGCAAGTCAAATAGGTGAATGTAAATTATACCTTTGTCTGGAGTGAAAGAACACCGTCCGGACGTTTTGTTTTATGCGATTCTGGCAAGCTCACGAAGCCAGCGTCCGGGCGGTCCACCTGCAAT
>JBOHQZ010000167.1:0-9960 GCA_050732275.1 bacterium | reverse complement strand
GTAAATAGTTCGTAGTAGCGCCTTCAGGCGCTGATGTTGGGATCGAAGATGGTGTTCGAAAACGTCAATTGAGTTTTAGCTTTCAAATGTCTTGCGCCTCAAGGCGCTACTACAAACTTCTTTTTGGAGTCACTTTTTAAAATGGAAGCAAGAGCGATAGCGCGATATATTCGGATGTCCCCTCGCAAAGTTCGCCGCGTCATTGATTTGGTGCGCGGCCAGGAGGTGGATGCGGCGTTGAATGCGCTGCATTTTTTGCGCAAACGGGCGGCGCTGCCGATCGAGAAAACGTTGCGCTCGGCAGTTGCCAATATGATGAACAACCCCGGCGCCAAAAAAATCGATCCGGAAAACCTTTACGTCAAAACCGCCTTTGTCGATAGCGGTTTCACCATGAAGCGGTTTCGCGCCGGCTCGATGGGCCGCGCTTCGCGCATTCGCAAGCGCTCTTGCCATATCACGATTGTCGTTTCCGAATACGAACCTACGATTAAAGCTTAGGAGATTGCTTGGGCCAGAAAACACATCCTATCGGTTTCCGTCTCGGCATTGTTCGCGATTGGGAATCCAACTGGTTCGGCGGACGCAAGTTCGGCGAAAAGTTGAAAGACGATCTGCGTCTGCGGCGCTACATTCGTAGCCGCTTGCAGCGCGCCAGCATCTCGATGATTCAAATCGAGCGCGATCCCTCCGATAAGCGCATCACGGTGACGATTCACACGGCGCGTCCGGGTATCGTCATCGGCCGCAAAGGCGCGGAAGTGGACAAATTGAAGGAAGAGCTGAAGCGCGTGACCGGCAAGGAGATTCAACTCAACATTAACGAGATCAAGCGTCCGGAGTTGGATGCCTACTTGGTTGCCGAAAGTGTCGCAGGCCAGCTCGAGTCGAAAATCTCGTTTCGGCGCGCGATGAAAAAAGCGATTATGAGCACGATGCGCATGGGCGCGGAGGGCGTGCGCATTCTTTGCTCAGGCCGCTTGGGCGGCGCCGAAATGGCACGCCGCGAGCAATATAAAGAAGGCCGGATTCCGCTGCACACGCTGCGGGCGGATATTGATTTTGCGAGAGCCACGGCGAAGACCACGTATGGCGCTATCGGCGTCAAAGTCTGGATTTGTAAAGGCGAGATTTTGGGCGACGGGCGAAATTTGGGCCCCGGTGTGTAGGTCGAGCAGCATTTGAATAATATGTTCATGTTAGAGAGGGTTTTCGTTTTATGTTAATGCCAAAACGCGTCAAGTTCCGCAAGCAGCAGCGTGGCCGAATGAAAGGCAAAGCCCAGCGCGGTTCGACCATCGCGTTCGGAGAATATGGGTTGAAGGCTTTGGAGCCGGCATGGATCACCGCCCGGCAAATCGAGGCCGCGCGTATCGCCATCACCCGCTCGATCAAGCGCGGCGGCCGGGTATGGATCCGCATTTTTCCGGACAAGCCATTCACGGAAAAACCGGCGGAAACGCGCATGGGAAAAGGCAAAGGCAATCCGGAATACTGGGTTGCCGTCATCAAGCCCGGACGCATTCTGTTCGAGCTCGGCGGCGTGGAAGAAGAAGTGGCGCGCGATGCGATGCGGCTGGCGGCGCACAAGCTGCCGATCAAAACGCGCTTTGTGAGCCTCACAGGTTTTGGCGAATAAAATGTTTGCCAATTGGCCGGTTAAGAGAAGCGATATGGCAAATATCGAACGCTTTTCATAAACGGGCTAACGGGCAAACAAGCTAACTGGCAAACAGCGAAGCAATATGAAAATGCACGAAATGAAAGAGCTTCCTCCTGCGGAGCTGGAGCATCGTTTGAAAGATCTGAACGAAGAGTATCAGAACTTTCGATTTCAACATGCGACGCGGCAATTGGACAATCCCTTGCGGCTGCGTTTGGTCCGCCGCGACATTGCGCGCGTCAAAACGGTTTTGCAAGAATACAAAACCGGCCGGCGCAAACCACGCCAGGCCACGGTTTGATTTGATGATTACGGAAAATATTTTATGGCTGAAATGACAAGCGTAGCTCCCCAGGAAAGCGGCTCGGATCTTTTGACAAGCCGGGCGAATCGCAAGACCAAGACCGGAAAAGTGGTCAGCCACAAAATGCACAAGAGCATGGTGGTCAGCGTCGAGCGGCAGGTCAAACACGCGCTCTACGGCAAATACATCAGAAAAACCTCCACCTTCATGGTTCACGACGAAAACAACGACGCGAAAGAAGGTGATACCGTGCTGATTATGGAAACCCGCCCGTTGAGCAAAAGAAAACGCTGGCGGCTGGTCGAAATATTGGAGCGCGCCAAGTAACCTCTACGGGCGTAGCCAGACCGCCGGTCTGGGCCGGAGCGCCTGATCGTAGCGATATTGCAAAATACGGAATAGACGAAACGATTGCAACCCGAAGAATGGAATTGACGGGAGATAGAGAAGAATGATTCAAGAATATACACGATTGAACGTGGCAGACAACACCGGCGCTAAAAAGGTGATGTGCATCCGCGTTATTGGCGGCAGCCGGCGCCGTTACGGCACGGTAGGTGACGTGGTGGTGGTGGCCGTCAAAACAGCGTTGGCCGGCGGTGCGATCAAAAAGGGCGAGATCAGCCACGCCGTGATTGTGCGGACACAACGGCCCGTGCGGCGCCCGGACGGCTCGTACATTCGCTTCGACGACAATGCGGCGGTTTTGATCAATGAAGCCAAAGAACCGAAAGGCACGCGTATTTTCGGACCGGTAGCGCGCGAGCTGCGTGACAAGCAGTATATGAAGATTGTCTCGCTCGCGCCGGAAGTGCTGTAGGTTCGTTCGTCGTTGCGCCTTCAAGCGTCAAAGGGTTGTTATATAGGCAATTTCTAAACAGAAGTTTTTAAGTAAAAATTCGCATTATCCGAACACTTGTGAGCGTCAAACGTTTGATCCCAAAGGCTGCGCCCGGAGGGGATTACGGCGAACGCTATTTTTGAGAAAACGACATGCATATCCGCAAGAACGATCAGGTTTTAGTCATATCGGGCAATAACCGCGGCAAGAAAGGGCGGGTGCTGAAAATTTTTCCGGATCGTGATCGTGTTATCGTGGAAGGCGTGCATTTAATCAAGCGCCACACGCGCCCGACCCAGCGCAATCCGCAGGGCGGCATTTTGGAGAAAGAAGGGCCGGTTCACGTTTCCAATCTCATGTTGGTCTGCCCTAAGTGCAACACGCCGACGCGCGTCAACTCCCGGATTAGCTCGAGCGAAGGCAAGACCTCGCGCCATCGCACGCGCATTTGCAAAAATTGCGGTGAAATGATTTTGGCGGCGAAGACGTAAAAAGCATTAGCCAGTTAGCTTGTTAGAAATAAACTGGCCAACCGGCTAATCAGCTAACCAATAAACAGCTATGAGCGAAGAGAAATCCAAAGACCAGGAAAAGAGCAAAGCCAAGTCTGCCGAAGGCCAGGCTCCCAAGAGTGAAAAGGCCTCGAAGGCGGAAGCCAAAGGCGAAGGTAAGCCCAAAGGTGAAAGCAAGCCTAAAGGTGAAGGCAAGGAATCGGCCAAAGGCCAAAAAGGCGGCAAAGGCAAAGGCGCCGAGGGCAAGGCACAGGAAAAAGAGGGCGGCAAGCAGCTTGTCGATCGTCCGCTGGATGGATACGTTCCGCGCATGATGACGATTTATAAGCAGGAAATCGTGCCGGCGTTGACCAAGCGTTTTAGCTATAAGAATGTTATGCAAGTGCCGCGGCTCGACCGCATTGTGTTGAATATCGGCGTCGGGGAGGCCGTGGAAGATCAGAAGCATTTGGATCACGCCATGGAAGATTTGCAAACGATCAGCGGACAAAAGCCGTCGATTCGGCGCTCGAAAAAGTCGATCTCGAATTTCAAGCTGCGCCAGGGCATGCCGGTCGGCTGCACGGTGACGCTGCGGCGCTGGCGCATGTACGAGTTCCTTGACCGGTTCATCAGCCTGGCCGTGCCGCGTGTGCGCGATTTTCGCGGCCTGCCGGATAATTCTTTCGACGGCCGCGGCAATTATTCCCTTGGCATCAAAGAGCAAATCATTTTTCCGGAAATCAATTACGACAAGGTGTCGAAGGTCCGCGGCATGAATATCACATTCGTGACCACGGCCAGAACCGACGAAGAAGCGCACGAGCTGCTCGCGGCTTTCGGCATGCCTTTCCGGAAGCGCTAATAATCACCGCGGACTGAGTTGGCGTTATCCGCCGTGTCGAACGATTATGAAGAAATAAAGGATCGAGAGTGGCAAGAAAAGCTTTGCGTGAAAAACAGCAGCGGCCAGCCAAATTTGCCGTGCGGCAATATAATCGCTGCATGCAATGCGGCCGCCGCCGCGCGTACTTGCGCCGGTTCGGCGTTTGCCGTATTTGTTTTCGGAATCTCGCGCTCGACGGTAAAATTCCCGGCGTGACCAAGGCGAGCTGGTAGAAAAAAAGTTTGCCGGTTAATCATTTAACGAGCCAACAGACAAGCATTAGATTTCATAGGAAACGATAACATGCAAACTGATCCAATTGCCGATTTCCTGACGTCGATTCGCAATGCCGGAACCGCAGGACACCGTAAAGTCGATGTGCCGGCATCGCGACTGAAAACGGAAATTGCCAAACTTTTGCATTTCTACGGTTATATTCAGGATTATTTGATCATCAAAGACGACAAGCAAAACTTGTTGCGGCTTTACCTGAAATACGACGAAAACGAGAAGCCCGTCATCAACGGCTTGAAGCGAGTGAGCACGCCAGGGGTCCGGCGTTACGTTGGCGTCAAAAAATTGCCGCGCGTGTTCAATAATCTTGGCATCGCCATCCTTTCGACGCCGAAGGGACTGTTGGCGGAGCGCGATGCCCGCAAGCTGCACGTCGGCGGCGAAGTTCTGTGCTACGTTTGGTAGAAATGCTGAATTTAAACTGCAAAGAAATAACTGAGAAGGACCTATCGTGTCGCGCGTAGGCAAAAAACCCATAAAGATTCCGTCCGGCGTGCAGATTGGCGTCGCGGGTTCCAACATCAAAGTCAAGGGACCAAAAGGCGAGTTGCAGCGCGAGATTGATTCGCGTATGAGCGTCACCGTGTCGGACGGCAGCCTGGTGGTGAATCGGGCCAATGACAACAAGTTTTTTAAAGCTCTGCACGGACTTTATCGCAGCTTGCTTAATAACATGGTTGTCGGCGTCACCCAGGGCTATGAAAAAAAGCTGGAGATCGTCGGGGTCGGTTTCAAGGCGGAGATGAAGAATAAGCGCCTGACGCTGCAAATCGGCTATTCTCATCCGATCATCTTCGTGCCGCCGCCGGACATCAACATCGCTTGCGAAACGCCGACTATGATTGCCGTGAGCGGCGTCGATAAAGAGCTGGTGGGGCAAATTGCGGCTAAGATTCGCAGTTTTCGGCCGCCGGAACCATACAAGGGCAAGGGCATCAAATACACTGACGAAGTCATTCGTCGCAAAGCCGGCAAAACGGCTGGGAGCTAACATTAGGGTAGGATCGTGAGAGGCAAACCATATTTCAACGATTTCAGAGAGAAGAGAACCCTGGGAGAGCCAAAGTCTATGGGATTCAAGCGTGTGGATAAGCGACAGCGGCGCTTCAAGAAAAAGCGGATGATCCGCAAAAAGGTTTATGGCACCACGGAACGCCCGCGTTTGGTCGTGTTCCGAAGCCTGAAAAACATCTATGGTCAACTGGTTGATGATACGATCAAAAAGACGATAACGACGGTTTCTTCGCGCAGCAAAGAGCTGCAAGACCAGTTGGCGAGCCTTCCGGATAAAAGCCAGTCTGCCCGCATCGTCGGCAAGGCCTTGGCGAACAAAGCCTTGTCGCTGAATATCAAGAAGGTCGTATTTGACCGAAACGGCTATTTGTATCATGGCCGGGTGAAGGCGTTGGCGGAAGGCGCGCGCGAAGGCGGTTTACTGTTCTAAGTGGAGAATGATTGTGCGTAAAGACAGGGTCAGCTCGGGCGAATTGGAATTGAAGGAACGGGTCGTCGCGATCAACCGCACGGCTAAAGTCGTGAAAGGCGGGCGGCGTTTCGGCTTCAACGCCATCGTGGTCGTCGGTGACGGCAAAGGCCATGTCGGCTATGGACTCGGCAAAGCCAACGAAGTCAGCGATGCGATTTCCAAAGGCTCGGATAATGCCAGGAAAAATCTCGTGCGCGTACCCATTCTCAAGCAAACGTTGCCGCACGAGGTAAAAGCCAAATATGGCGCTGCCAAAGTTTTCCTGAAGCCTGCCTCCCCCGGCACCGGTGTGATTGCCGGCGGCCCGGTGCGGGCGATCATGGAAGCCGCGGGCGTGCAGGATGTGCTGTCAAAATCGATCGGCTCCTCCAACCCCCATAATGTCGTGAAAGCGACCATGGCGGCGTTGCTGCAGTTGATGGAAGCGGCAGCGATTGCGCGCCGGCGCGGCATGACGACACAGGAAATGTTCAATCGCAGATTAGTCGAAGGGTGAGCGCATCATGAGCACAACCAAAAAACTGAAAATCACCCAGACCCGCAGCTATATCGGTCGTCCGGAGGATCAGCGCCAAACCCTCAAAGCTCTTGGCCTGCGCCGGATTCGCCACACGGTCGTACACAACGACACGCCGCAGATTCGCGGCATGGCCCAAAAAGTTATTCATCTGATTCGCGTCGAAGAGGTTTGAGATGGATTTATCGAATTTACAGCACGCGCCTCGCTCCCGCAAACCGCGCAAGCGCCTCGGCATCGGTGAAGGTTCCGGACATGGCGGCACTTCGACGAAGGGCCACAAAGGGCAGCTTTCGCGCGCCGGCACCAAAACCAATCCGTGGTTCGAAGGCGGGCAGATGCCGCTGCAGCGCCGTTTGCCCAAGCGCGGCTTCACCAACATTTTTCGCGTCGAATATCAGGTCGTCAACCTCGAAAGCCTGGCGAAGTTGCAAGGTGTTGCGGAAGTGACGCCGGCGGTGCTCTTTGAGCGTGGACTGATCGGCAAGAAAAACCGGCGCGTCAAAATTCTTGGTGACGGCAGCCTCGAAAAGGCTTTGGTGGTGCATGCGCACGCCTTCAGCAAGGCTGCGCAAGAGAAGATAGAAAAAGCCGGCGGAAAAATTCAGCTTGTGTCATAGCGAAAAATCATGCTCGAAAGCATTAAAAATATATTCAAAATTCCGGAGCTGAAAAAGCGCGTCATCTTCACGCTCCTGGTGCTGTTGGTCGAGCGGGTGGGCACGCACATCCCGGTTCCCGGAATCAACAGCCGCGTTCTTATCGAGTTCTTCAGCAGTGCGCAGGGCGGCGGTTTGCTCAACTTGTACGACTTGTTCGCCGGCGGTGCGTTCAGCCGCGCCACCGTTTTCGCGCTGGGCATCATGCCGTATATTTCTGCCTCGATCATCATTCAACTGCTCGGCGCGGTAGTGCCTTTTTTTCAGCGCCTGCAAAAGGACGGCGGCGAAGAGGGGCGTAAAAAAATCAACCAGTACACGCGTTACGGCACGGTTCTTATTGCCGCGCTGCAGGCTTACGGCGTCAGCATCTTTTTGGAGAGTATCATCGTTTCAAATGGCGCCCGTGCCGTGCCCGATGCCGGCTGGGATTTTCGCCTTTTGACCATGATCACGCTGACCTCCGGCACCGTGCTCATTATGTGGTTTGGCGAGCAGATCACCGAACGCGGCATCGGCAACGGCGTGTCGCTGATTATTTTTATCGGCATCATTGCGCGTTTGCCCGCGGCGTTTTTCGACGAGTTCCAGCAAATTCAAAGCGGCAACCGCGATATTTTAGCGGAAATTTTTCTCCTCGCCATCATGGTTGCCATCATTGCCGTGGTGGTGGCGCTGACGCAGGGCACGCGCCGGATTCCGGTGCAATATCCCAAACGCGTCATCGGTCGCAAGATCGTAGGCGGGCAGAACACTCACATCCCCTTGCGCGTCAACACGGCCGGCGTTATGCCGATCATCTTCGCGCAGTCGATCATGTTTATTCCGCAAACGATCAGCCAGTTCTTTCCCAAAAGCGAATTTATGCAGAGCGTCGCTTCGTTCTTTGATGTCGAATCGGCATTTTATTGGACGATTTATGGCTTGTTGATCGTCTTTTTCACTTATTTTTACACGGCCATCGCCTTTAACCCGATCGATGTGGCGGAAAATATGAAGAAGCACGGCGGCTTCATCCCCGGCGTGCCACCGGGCAAAAAGACCGCCAAATACATCGATAATATTTTGACGCGGATTACGTTGCCGGGCTCCATTTTCCTGGCGCTGATTGCGATTTTCCCTCACTTCATCACCAAGCTGATGAACGTATCCTACAACTTCGCGTCGTTTTTCGGCGGCACCTCGCTGCTCATCATTGTCGGGGTGGCACTCGATACGATTCAGCAATTGGAGTCTCATTTGCTGACGCGATATTACGACGGTTTTATCAAGGGAGGTCGTATCAAGGGAAGACGAGTATCATAAAGCGGCGTGTGCGCCGCATCTCGAGGTTCGCTTGCTCCGGCTGAAGGCCATGCGGATCGGAGATTCAGACTCGGCTGAACTTCGCGTGTAGGGCTGCTTTTAGAAGGCTATGCCCGGAGGGCTAATGCACATCGAACAGGTTCATGGAGCTTATTTTTATCGGCTATCCTGGCTCGGGCAAAGGCACGCAGGCCGCTCTGTTGAGCCAGCATTTGAACAATATTCCGAGAATCGCGACCGGTGACATTTTGCGTGCTGCCGTGGCGGCGAAGACGGAGCTGGGATTAAAAGCAAAGAAGTACATGGATGCAGGCGAGTTGGTGCCGGACGAAGTGATGATTGACTTGGTCATCCAGCGCGTCAGCGAGCCCGACTCGGTTAAAGGTTATATTCTCGACGGCTTTCCGCGCACGATCCATCAGGCGCAGGAGTTGGATCGGGTTTTGTTGAATTACACCCGCAAAATTGCCGCGGTCATCAGCCTTGAGATCGAAAAAAGAAAGGTTGTCGAGCGGCTTACGAGCCGGAGAGTGTGCGGGCGGTGCGGCCATCTTTATAATCTGCTCGCCGATGACCCCCCGCCGGAAAACAATATCTGCTCGGTATGCGGTGGCGAAGTTTATCAGCGTTCGGACGACAAGCCCGAAACTGTCTTGCACCGGATGGATGTTTACGAAGAAGCAACACGCCCATTAAAAGCATATTATGGCTCGCAAGGCAAATTAGTTCAAATCGACGGCAGCTTGAACATCGAGAAAGTGCATACCGAAGTGGTGCATCGCCTGGTCAAAAAGCTGATTGAATTGGAAGCGACGGCAAAGCCTTGAGCGGTTTCGAGAAAATATGATCGTTGGGATAGTAAAAGTTTTGCGTATAAATGATTCCTACTAAAAGTGAAAGGGAAATCGGCCTCATTCGCGAAAGTTGCCGGCTCGTTGTTGAGACTTTTAAATTCATTGAAAAGATTATCAACGAGGGGATGACCACCGGGGAGTTGAATCACGAAATCGATCAATTCATTCGAAAGTTCGGTGGCCGCCCGGCGTTTAAAGATTACAAAGTTGGCGACAAGATTTTTCCGGCGAGCAGTTGCATTTCGGTGGAATCCGAAGTGGTTCATGGCATTCCCGGCAACCGCAAGCTGAAGGCCGGCGAGATTGTAAGCGTGGATGTCGGTGTTGAATACAACGGTTTTTTTGGCGACGCGGCGAAAACTTATGCGATTGGCGAAATCGACGCCACGCGCCGGCGCTTGATGCAAGTAACGTGGGAGGCACTGTACTGCGGCATCGCGCAAGCGCGCGCCCGCAAAAGAGTCAATGACATTGCGTACGCGGTTCAACGCTGCGTGGAGGTGGCGGGGTTTAGTGTGGTTCGAGATTTGGTCGGCCACGGCGTTGGCCGGCATTTGCACGAAGAACCGCAAATACCGAATTTTGGCAAGCCCAACGAAGGGCCGAAGCTGAAGCCGGGCATGGTGCTCGCCATCGAGCCGATGGTCAACGCCGGACGGC
>JBOHQZ010000166.1:0-9987 GCA_050732275.1 bacterium | reverse complement strand
TATCAAGCGCTGCGGGCCGCGCTGGCGAATCCGGTTGAAGCGCTGCGGTATGAATAGAAGAGGGCGGGAAGCATAGAAGAGAGGATTTAAAGCATGGAGAGTGATTGCTTGTACACTTTGGCTCTAAGCCTTCAGCCCTCCGCTTTACGCCCTCTGCGCTTGGGAAAGCGATTATCCTGGGCAGCGGTAAAAGAGCGCGGCCGGAATTTTTTGTCGTTCAGAATTTGCACATTATCGCCGGTTTGGCTGATGACGAACAGGCCTTTTTTATAGGCAAAACGTTCCACGTCTTTGTCGATGCTCATGCCGGCGACGCCGCCATACAAAATGGGCCGGCGAAAGCCTGGAAAGAAATCAAAAAAACGCGGCAGCTTTTTCTCCAAAAACTCTTTGACGTCGGTTTGTCGCAAACGCAATTTGACTTCGATCACGACGGCGCATTTCGGCCCCGTGCCGACGACGTCGGTTTCCATGTTATCGCCGTCGAGATCGCGCGCCTCCAGGTTGGAATAAAACAGGTTCAGCCGAATGCCGCGCTCGCGAAAAAGGCGTTTGATAGCAGGAAACACCGTTTGCTCGGAGAACCGGCCCAACGAATCAGTGACGCCGTTGAGCTCTTTCGTGAGTTTTTGATGCATCCGTTCGATGCGTTCGTCGCTTTCGTGCCGCTGCTCTTTAAGTTGTTCCTCGAGTTCGCGCCGGTGCTCTGCCAGGCGTGCATCGGTTTCTTTGAAACCTTTGTAAATCAGTTCTTCGAGCTTTTTTAGTGTGGTCATGGCTTTGCTCCGAGCCCAAATTCAAAACAGATTTGAATGATAAACGATTCAATTTACGGCGCGTAAATGAGAAAGTCAAGCCATATTCAAAGTCCCGTACACGGGACGAATCCGGTCGAAGCACTGCTCTATGAATAAAGAAGTAATCAGTAACCAGTGATCACTGAATATTTCATGTCATTAAGTTAAGCAAAGAGTTTATTGCTTTTGAGTCCCGAAGGGACAACCGACAATAGCCCAACAATTTATTGTTGGGAAATATCCCATCATTGTTTCACTAGTCCCGCAAGGGACGCATGAGAACACGGTGATCGTGATATTTTAAACGGTTCTTTTCAATCGTCCCTAGCGGGACTGGGAAACGCTGTTGTTTCAAATTTCTCAGAGATAAAATCTCTGGGCTATTCTCACGCTGTCCCTACGGGACGGAATTGTTGTCCGCTAAATTAATGACATGAACTGAATACTGGAGTCAAATATGCTCAAAAACTACCTCAAAATCGCCCTGCGCAATCTGCTCAAGCAAAAGGGCTACAGCGCCATCAATATTGCCGGCTTGGCGATCGGCATGACGTGCTGCTTGCTCATTTTGATGTTCGTGTGGGATGAGCTGAACTACGACCGCTTCCACGAAAAAGCGGAACGCATTTATCGTTTGTATCTCGACGCGCGCATTAACGACAAGGATTTGATGGCGGCCACGAGTTGCGGGCCGCTGGCAGCGACGCTGCGGCAGGAATTGCCTGGCATCGAAGCCGCGGCGCGCATTCGGCATGTCGGCAATTTCACCGTGCGCTACGATGATAAGACGTTTAATGAAGAGCGATTCTTTTTTGCGGATTCGACGCTCTTCGAAGTATTCTCATTTGCGATGCTCGAAGGCGAGGCGCGTGCGGCGTTGACCAAGCCGCACACCGTCGTCATTACCGACGAAATGGCGCGCAAATATTTTGGCGAGGCCTTGCCTTTGGGCAAATCCCTGCTCATGGACGGCCGCGAGCAATATGCGGTGAGCGGCGTCGTTAAAAAATTTCCATCTTCTTCGCATTGGCAATTCGATTTCCTCGCTTCTATGAATTCCCGCAACTTCGGCGACGACAACGTTTGGATCAGCAACAATCTTTACACCTACACGGTTATCAAAGAGGGCGTCTCGCACGAACAGGCAGAGGCAACGCTGAAAACGATCACCGCGAAATACGTCGATCCCCAGCTCAAACAGGTGCTCGGCGCCTCGCTCAGCGAAATGGAAGCCTCGGGATTGCGCTACAATTATCGCTTCCAACCGCTGACGGATATTCATCTGCGCTCACATCTCGAAGACGAAGTCGCTCCCAACGGCAACGTCGTTTACGTGTACGTTTTTCTGATGATCGCCGCCTTCATTTTGCTGATTGCCTGCATCAATTTCATGAACCTCAGCACGGCGCGTTCGGCTCGGCGCGCCAAGGAAGTCGGCGTGCGCAAAGTGCTCGGCTCGCGCACGGCGCAATTGATGCAGCTCTTTCTCGGCGAAGCCACGCTGCTCAGCGCGCTGGCGATGTTGATCGCCGTCGGCGCCATCGAAATCGTTCTGCCCGCATTCAACAACTTCACCGGCAAAAATCTGTCCCTTGCCGGCTTCGGCGCTCTCCTTGTTCCCGCACTCATTCTTTTTACCTTGTTCATTGGCCTCCTGGTCGGCAGTTATCCGGCGTTCGTCCTTTCCTCGTTTCAGCCGGTGAAAGTGCTGAAAGGCGAATGGCGCAGCGCCATGCGAAGCGGGCGGCTGCGGAGCGTGTTGGTCATATTGCAATTCACCATCTCCATCGCGCTGATCGTGGGAACGATCGTCGTCCATAAGCAACTCTTGTATGTACAAAGTAAGAGCCTGGGATTTGACAAGGAGCAGGTGCTCGTGCTCGATAATGCGTGGCTCTTGCGCGGCGAGCAGTCGCACAGCTTCAAAAATGCTCTGCTCAATACGAGCGGCATTGTCTCGGCGTCGTATGCCAACACCATTCCTGGAAAGGACATTGGCAACTCCGCCTTTTTGCCGGAAGGCGGTGATCCTTCCAAGCCGATACTGCTGTGGCACATTTGGACGGATTTTGAATTTATTCCCACGATGAAAATCGGCTTGAAGGACGGGCGCAATTTTTCATCGGAATTTCGCACCGATTCGACGCACGCGGTTTTGATCAACGAGCCTGCAGCAAAACTGTTGGGGTATCAAAATCCGGTGGGGCGCAAAGTCATGGCATTTTTCGGGCAAAAGGAAACGCGGCCGATGGAGATTATCGGATTGATGAACGACTTTCACTTTGAATCGCTGCATCAGCCGATTCGCCCGTTGATTCTGCGTGTCGCTCAAGGAGGAGCCACATATCTGCTGCTGCGCGTGCAGGGCAACCTTCCGGAAATCATCCGCGACATCGAGCGGCAATGGGCGTCTTTCACCGGCGGCCAACCGTTTGTGTATTTCTTCCTCGACGATGAATTGCAAGCGCGCTACGCCGCCGAGCAAATTGTGGGTAAAGTGTTCGGCACGTTTTCCGGCCTCGGCATTTTCATCGCCGCGCTCGGCTTGCTGGGATTGGCGACTTACGCGACCGAGCAGCGCACGAAAGAGATCGGTATCCGGAAAGTTTTGGGCGCGAATGTGCCGAGCATCGTCTCGTTGTTGTCCAAAGAATTTGTCAAGCTCGTCGTCATCGCCAATCTGGTCGCGTGGCCGGTCGCATACTTCGCCATGCGGCGCTGGCTGGAGAATTTCGCCTATCGCATCGAGCTTGGCTTCGGCACGTTCTTCCTCGCCGCCGCGCTGGCCTTGCTCATCGCGCTGTTGACGGTGAGTTATAATGCCATCAAAGCCGCGCTGTCGAATCCGGTGGATTCTTTAAGATATGAATAACGCGTAAAACGTGATGCGTAATGCCTAGCGCGGCAATCGCCGCAACCAAAAGGCAGAATGATTTTATGGCAGAATAATTTTTTAATCATTCTGCCGAACCATTATTCTGCCTTTCAAAATTTTCGCGGTCGTGATAGTTTTTGCAGAGTAATACTATAACTGTCAAATTACGTTTCATGCCTTACGCTTTACGGCGTTTCTACGCTGTCCGCTGGCGAACACCCACTGCTATGCCAGCGGACAGTTGCTCACCCGCCTTGGCTTTCCAGCCCTCCATAATGCCTTGAAAAACAAACGGGGCACGATTCTTGTGTAAAGTGAAATGGGAAAATAGCGCTGTTGGTTATTTGACCTCGGACATCGGACAAGCGACCTCGGACTCCAATAACTGACTTCGGACCTCGGACCAAAAGGCTTCGGACTATATCGAACCTCGGACAAACGACTGCGGACTCAATCACATGCTCACCCACTTTTTCAAAATCGCCTGGCGAAACCTGCTCAAGCACAAAACGTTTTCCGCGATCAATTTGATGGGACTGGCGATCGGGTTTTTGTGCGTGTTGTTCATTTTTTTCTTTTTGGATGAAGAATTCGACCGCCAATATCGCGCTGAACAGAAATCCGGAGAAATTGTGGGCGCTTTTTCTTTCCTCGCCATTTTTCTGGCGTGCTTGGGTTTGTTTGGCCTGGCCGCGTACAGCGCCGAGCAACGCACCAAAGAGATCGGCATTCGCAAAGTACTGGGCGCGACGGTGACAAACATTATGGCGCTGCTGTCAAAAGACTTCGTGAAACTCGTCGTGATCGCCAACTTCTGCGCCTGGCCGCTGGCGTATTTGGCGATGAACCGCTGGCTGTAAGATTTCGCCTATCGCATCGACCTCGGCTGGTGGATGTTCGCACTCGCCGGCGGAATCGCATTGCTCATCGCGCTGCTGACCGTGAGCGCGCAAGCCATCAAAGCCGCGCTGGCGAACCCGGTGGAAGCGCTGCGGTATGAATAATCAGTCCATGTCTTTAAGTTAAGCGGAGATTAAGCCGTGATTTATTTTGTCCCGAAGGGACTCGAGAAAATAGCCCACCAATTCATTGGTGGGAACGAAATTTAAACCACCCTCAAGTCCCGAAAGGGACGAATGAAAATGGCATGTTCGCAATTTCTAAGCCGTTCTTTTTCAACCGTCCCTACGGGACTTTGGCTCGAGGTGTATATCTCGTTTCCCAGAGATAAAATCTCTGGGCTATTCTCACACTGTCCCTACGGGACAGAACCCTTGCCTACTAACTTAATGACATGAACTGATAACTGCACGCTGGAACAACGCCATGCTCAAAAACTACCTCAAAATCGCCCTGCGAAATTTGCTGAAATACAAAACGTATTCGGCGATCAATATTTCGGGCTTGGCCTTGGGATTGTGCAGCAGCATCCTGATCCTGCTGTTCGTGCGTGATGAGCTGAATTACGATACTTTTCATGAAAAGGTGGGGCGCATTTATCGCGTGGTCACCGAGGCGGAAAACGCCGGCGGCACGCGCACGCGGAGCGCGAGAGTGGGAGCGCCTTGGGGGCCGATGCTCAAACAGGAACTGCCCGAAGTGGAAAGTTTCGTTCGCTTCCGAACCGCGCGTCGCAGTCTACTGCAGCACGGCGACAACACTTTCTACGAGTCCGGCGGGCTTTATGCCGACCCGCAAGTCTTCGAAGTTTTTTCATTCAATTTTATAGAGGGCGATCCGGCGACGGCACTGGCTGCGCCAAATGCCATAGTGCTCACGAAGTCCCTCGTGCACAAACTCTTCGGCGAGAACTCTGCGCTCGGCCAGCGCGTGACGCTAAACGGTAGCGCCGATTTTGTCGTGCAAGGCGTGCTGGCCGATGTCCCGACCAACGCGCACTTTCATTTCGATTTTTTGTTGCCGTTCGAAGTTCACGCCCGCACTCAGCCTGATTTGGAACAAGCCTGGGGCACATTCAATTATTATTTGTATCTGGCACTGACTCCTGGCGTTGAGGCGCCGGCAATCGAAAACAAACTCGCCGGCTTGCTGGCGCGCCATATGGGTGCAGAGTGGGCGGCACAAATACGCCCGTATTTTCAACCGTTGACCGCCATTCATCTGCACTCGGATTTGCGCGGCGAATTTGAGCCGAATGGAAGCATCGCCCAAGTTTACATTCTGTCGGCCATTGCGGTGCTCATACTTTTAGTGGCCTGTATTAATTTCATGAACCTTGCCACCGCCCGCGCCAGCACGCGCGCCAAAGAAATCGGGATGCGCAAGGTTGTCGGCGCCGGCCGCGTCCACTTGGCGGCGCAATTTTTAGGCGAAGCGCTTTTGGTGAGCCTCATGGCGTTGCCGGTAGCCATCGGGCTGGTCGAGCTTACCCTGCCGCTGTTTAATAATCTCCTCAACAAAAAGTTAGCGCTCAATCTTGTGCAGCAGCCCGATCTCATCATGATTTTGCTCGCCATCACGCTTGTCAGCGGCTTGATTGCCGGAAGTTATCCGGCATTCTTTCTTTCGCAAATTTTGCCGGCGAAAATTTTGAAAGGCAGATCGAGTGCTTCCTCCCAAGGCACGAGGCTGCGCCGAGTTCTTGTCGTGGCGCAATTCGCCGCCTCGATCATTTTGCTGGCCGGCTCGCTCACGATTTACCGGCAGCGGGATTTTATCAGCAACAAAAATCTTGGCTTCAATCGCGAGCAAGTCATTGCGATTCCTATCGACGATCGGAGGTTGCGGCGAGATCTGGAGGCGGCGCGCACCGAGCTGGCCCGCACGCCTGGCGTGATCGACGCCACGATCACTTCCGGCCAGCTTGCCGATGGAGATTGGGCAGTGTCCGTAACCTTCGAGGGAAAGAACGGCCTGGTCGAAGAGACCATGCGCATGTTGAGCGCCACGCATAATTTCATCGAGGTGATGGAAATCCCATTGCTGGCGGGACGCAATTTTTCCCCGACTCATCCAACCGATGCGGAGAGCGCTTTCCTCGTTAATGAAACGGCTGCGGCCTTGTTTAGTGATGCTGCGCTTGGCGCGCCAGTTACGCTCAGAGAGTATGGGCGACAGGGGCAGATCGTCGGTGTGGTCAAAGATTTCAACTTTCGTTCCCTGCGCGAGCAAATGCGGCCGATGGTCTTGTTCATGGCGCCGGAAAACTACAATTACTTTTATGTCCGTCTCGAAGCCGGAAATGCGGCCGCCGCATTAGCCAACCTGAAACAAACCTGGCAGAGGCTCTCGACGGATTTTCCGTTTGCGTTCACTTTTCTGGACGAGCATTTGGATCAACTCTATCGCAGCGAGCGCCGTCTCGGCGAAGCCGTGAGCTACTTCACCGCGCTGGCGCTGATCGTGGCTTGCATTGGCTTGCTCGCCTTGGCGTCATTCACCGCCGAGCTGCGCACCAAAGAGATTGGCGTGCGCAAAGTGCTCGGCGCCAGCGTCTTTAATATTGTAACGATGCTGTCCACCGAGTTTGCCAAGCTCGTCACGTTGGCGAACCTCGTCGCCTGGCCGATTGCATGGTTGGCGATGAACCAGTGGCTGCAAAATTTTGCGTATCGGGTTGAACTCGGCTGGTGGATGTTCGCGCTCGCCGGCGGAGTCGCATTGCTCATCGCGCTGCTGACCGTAAGCACGCAGGCGATCAAAGCGGCGCTGGCGAATCCGGTCGAGGCGCTGCGTTACGAGTAAGTAGTAATCAGTGATCAGTATTCAGTAAACTGATTACTGAGTACTGATTACTGAATACTGAATACTGGAGTCATTCATGCTCAAAAACTACTTCAAAACCACGCTGCGCGCGCTGCTGAAGCAAAAGCTTTTTTCGCTCATCAATGTTTTCGGTTTGGCCGTGGGATTGGCGGTCACGCTGCTCATTCTGCTTTATCTGCAAGCGGAGCTGAGTTATGACAAGATGTTTGCGCGCGGCGAGCAAATCTATCGCGTGCTGCGCAAATCGGCAGTGAATGAAAAGGGTTATCTCATCGGCATCACCTCCGGACCTTACGCGCCCGCTCTTAAGAACGATCTGCCCGAAAGCATCCGCGACGTGCTGCGCGTGCTGCCTGGCGATGGCTTGGTCAAGTATGCGAATCATTCTTTCATGGAGAAGAAATTTTTTCTGGCCGATGAAAATTTCTTTAAGTTCTTTTCATTTCCTTTGGCTCAGGGCGATCCGGCGACCGCGTTGGTCAATCCGAACGGCGTGGTGATCACCGCGGCGATGGCGCGTAAATATTTCGGCGCAGACGATCCGATGGGCAAAACTCTGCGTGTGGACGATCGCTACGACTTCATCGTCACCGGTGTGCTGGCGGAAAAGCAAGGCCGCACGCATTTGGATTTTGATTTCATCGCTTCACTGAAATATTTCGAGCGCGAAGAATGGCTCAATGAGTGGTGGAATAACGATCTTCTGACATACGTGCTGATCGACAATCCGCAAGAAGCGCAAAGGGTGGAGGCGCGCCTGCCCGCGTTCATCGACAAATATCTCGGCGAAGATTTCAAGCGCAACGGCCAGCGCATCGACATGGCTTTGCAGCCGCTTGCGGACATTTACTTTCAAAAAGACATTCGCTACGAGGCCGGCGTGCGGCACGGCGACAAGCAAGCGGTTTATATTTTCGGCGCGCTCGCGCTGTTCATTCTCATGATCGCCTGCATCAACTACATGAACCTCACGACGGCCCGCGCCGGCCGCCGCGCCCGTGAAATCGGCGTGCGCAAAGTGCTCGGCGCCGATCGCGGCCGGCTCGTTTTGCAATTCCTCGGCGAATCATTTTTAATGACGGGCCTCGCCGTCGTTATTGCGATTGCAGTGAGCGAGCTGCTGCTACCCAGGTTCAATGGCGCTTTCGGACTTGATCTTGCCATGAACTTCACCGATCCGCTGTTGCTTGCAGCCCTGTTCGGTCTGTTGCTCATCGTCGCGTTGCTCGCTGGCAGTTATCCGGCTTTTCTGCTTTCGGGATTTTTGCCGGTGCGCGTGCTCAAAGGCCGCTTCTCGCAGCAAGCTGCCGATGTGTTTATTCGCAAAGGTTTGGTGGTTTTTCAATTCAGCATTTCTGCGGTGCTGATCATCGCCACGCTGCTCATCGGCAAGCAGCTTGATTTCATGCGGCAGAAAGATCTCGGTTTTCAAGCCGAGCAAGTGCTGATCGTTCCCATCAACAACCCCGAAATGCGCCGGCAGCACGAGACGTTCGTCGAGCGCGCGCGGCAAGAGCGCGGCGTCGTGAATGCCACGGCGATGTCGGGGCACCCCGGCGGTTTTCACGATGCCATGTCTTTCAACATTGCCGGCAAAGATGAAAACTTTCGCCTGCGCACGTTGTTTACGGATTTTGATTATGTCGAAACGCTCGGTTTGGAGGTCGTCGTGGGGCGGAATTTTTCGCGCGACTTCGCTACGGACAAAGCGCAAGCCGTTTTGCTCAATGAAACCGCGGTCAAAATGCTCGGTTGGACGAATGACGAAGTGCTCGGCAAAACGATACGCAACATCATGTTCGACACCACGCGCAGCCACGTCGTCGGTGTGGTGCGGGATTTTCATTTTTCCACTTTGAAGGAAGCTATCGACCCGCTGTATATTGCGATGCGCCCGCGCGCCAATGTATTCGCGCTCAAAGTCGAGCCGGCACATTTGCAAGCGATGCTCGCGGCCGCGAAGAAACATTGGGAAGCCATATCGCCGGCTTATCCGTTCGAGTTCACTTTTCTCGATGAGGCGTTTTTCCAACTTTATCAGCAAGAGCAAAGAGAATCAAAGCTGTTTTCGATCTTTGCCGTGATCGCGATTATCATCGCCTGCTTGGGCATTTTTGCGCTGGCTTCTTATGCTACGGAAGAGCGCACGAAAGAGATCGGCATTCGCAAAGTGCTGGGCGCTTCGGTGGGCAACGTCTTCAACCTACTGTCGAAAGAATTTGTGCGCCTGGTCGTTATTGCGAATTTTGTAGCGTGGCCCTTCGCGTGGTTTGCGATGAATCAATGGCTGCAAGATTTCGCATATCGCACGGCCATGGACTGGCAACTGTTCGCGCTCGCCGGAGGGTTAGTGTTGTTGATTGCTTTGCTCACGGTGAGCGCGCAAGCCCTCAAAGCTGCGCTGGCGAATCCGGTTGAAGCGTTGAGATACGAATAGTTTTTCAGTGCCGATGTCGGTTTTTAGGAGGGGGGTGTTGCATAATAAAAGCGGGATGCAAGTTCATTAGTGCAGCCAACTTCTTTTCAATATGCTGTGTCTAAAGCTTATAGCGTTTTTCAGAAACGTAGTCCTGCCCCCTTGTGGGGCAC
>JBOHQZ010000165.1:0-10058 GCA_050732275.1 bacterium | reverse complement strand
TGGCGGATGCTTCGCAAAAGGCGACGCTGCTGGCTCAGGGCATCGCCGTAGCCATGAACACCACCGCTTTCGGTTTAGTCGTCGCCATTCCCACATTGGTTTTCTACTCCATGTTGAATGAGCGCGCCAATGCCGTCATCAACGAAATCAATGAAAACACGGCGCGTATTTACCAGCGTTTGGTTCGCGGCCGAGGCGAGAGATGAACCTGAAAGCCGCTATGCGTTCCCGCCAACCCGGCGGTGACGATCTGCAAATGACGCCGATTATGAATGTGTTTTTGATCATGGTGCCATTCCTGCTGCTCACGGCGTCCTTCGTCAAGATCGCCATTTTGGAGATATCGTTGCCTTCTCTCAGCCGCCAGGGCGCTGTGTCGAACGCAACGCCGGAACAGCCCAAGCCATTGGTTCTCAATGCGCTCGCCATCCGGCAAGATGGTTTTGAGCTGAAAAGCCCGACCTTCAATTTTCCGTTCATTGTGAAAAAGGGCGAGCAATATGATTTTGAACAATTGAAGGCGAATTTGCAGCAGATCAAAGACAAATTTCCGGATTCCGAAGATGTGGTGATCCAGCCGGAAGACGCGATCAAATACGACGTCGTGATCCAGGCGATGGATCGTTGCCGCGAATCCGGCTTTCCGAATATTTCCATTTCCGGTTGAGACATGCTGAAATTAGGCAATAATAAAGCGTCGCTTTCGATTATTGGAAATCGCCGCAAAGCCAAGCCCAACTTCGATTTGCGGTTGACTTCGCTTCTGGACATGTTCACGATTTTGTTGGTATTTTTGCTGAAGAGCTTTTCTGCGGAAGGCCAAATTGTCAACGTCACCGAAGACTTGCGGTTGCCGGAATCCACGAGCCATAAGCCGCTGCGCGCGGCGCCGATCATCGCGGTGACAAGAGAGTGGGTTGTGCTGGACGATAAACAGTTGGTCAAAGTCGACGAGATTCAAGCCGACGGCGATTTGCTGATCAAGCCGCTGCACGAAAATTTGCTGCAAGCCCGAAAAGTGGCGGAAACACTCGGCCAAATGGATGAGCGCGTCGGTTTTCACGGCACAGTGGATATCATGGGTGACCGTGACGCCTCTTTCGCGATAATTAAAAGAGTCATGTATACGTGTGGACAAGTCGGTTATAACAACATGTTGCTTGCCGTTTATGAAAAAGAATGAAAACCTACGGGCATAGTTGATGAAGCAACAACAAAGTTTAAAATTACGCATACAACAGAATGGCAAAGTAACGGATCGTTGCTTGCGTGGCAAGGAAGGATTTGCCGTGGGCCGCAGCCCCGACAACGATATCGTATTATATGGGGATAAGTTTCCCAAACGCTTGCGCATGTTCGTGCCAACCGGCTCCGGGTATGAGCTGCGTTTGGCTGAGAATAGTTTCGGTGAAGTCGTCTGCGATAAAAGCCGGCTGGCCTTTTCCGATCTTTTATTGCACGATCTTTTGCCCCGGCGCGAGGGTTGCCCGGTGTTGCCTATTGCGCCCGGGAAATCCGGCTATTTGGTGCTCGGTGATATTCGCATTGATTTCGGTTTTGACGGCGCTACGGGTGAAGCGATTCAGTTCGCCGTTTTTTCGCCGCTGCGGGCTTTTGCGAAAAGCTTGATGGAAGATCCGTTTTTTAAAACGCTGGTCGCCATCTTGCTTGTTATTCAAATGGGCGCTCTGCAATGGGCAAGCGGTGTCGAGATTGCGCCGCCCGATCAAATCGATCAAACGAATTTGTTGCGGAAAGTCCAAAAGATTGTCACCACTTTCAAACCGGTGGAAGAAATTCGCCCTCAAAGCCCGCTCGCCTCAGCCGCAGAGACGGCCTCCGAAGCCAAATCGGAAACGGAAGGCGAGGGTGGCAAAGAAGAATCAAAAGTTGCCGAGGCCAAATCAACCGGCAAAAAGCAAGGGTATGGAGGTGAAGCTGGCGGCGAAGGCGTCAATATGGAAAAAGTTGGCGTGTTGTCGTTGATCGGCGGCATTGGGGCGAGCGATGGGAACAGTAATTTGATGGATCGACTCATCAAGGATGATTTAGCCAAAGGCCTCGATCAGGTGATGAGCAGCGGCAAGCTCTCGGCAGGCCGCAGCCAGGCTGCGAACAGCAGCACGGACCTCAACGCGTTGTTGGCCTACGGCGAGCTGGGCGCCGGTACCGGGGGCAATTCCAGCATCGACGATATTTTGAAACAAGATGCCGCGAGCGAGCCGGCAGTCAAGCTGGAAAAAAAGAGCAAAATCGAGGTGGCGCCAATCGAGAAGGTGAGCGGATCGCAAGAAGCGGTCGGCGCGAGGAACGAGCAATCACTCTATAAAGTTTTGTCGCAGAACATCGGGCGATTACAATATATTTACGAAAAGTTTTTGAAAACGAATCCGGACATCCGTGGCAAGGTGGAGGTCGAGGTCACGATCAATCCTGATGGCAGCATCGCCAACGTCGCCGTTCTCTCGTCGGAGATACCGATTCCGGATTTTCAGCGCCAGCTCGTCGATGCGATTCGCCGCTGGAAGTACGAAGCGATTGCGCAAGGCCAGATGAAAGTCGTATATCCGATCGTTTTCAATAAAATCAGCTAATGTAAGAATCTGGATATGAAGAGTGGAGTAACATTGTCAAAGCCCCGTCGCAGTTACTTTCTTAAAACACGGCGTCGCTTCAAAAGGGCCACGTTGTCTTTGTTCAGATTTCCGCGGCAAAAAGCGATTATGACGCGCGCGGAATTGCCGCGGCTGGGCCGTTTGCAGGAAGACCAGATCACCATCGAAGTCTTGCACTACCGGGTCAGCCAGCCCGGTGCTGTGGTTGAAAATGGCAGCACCACAATTTATAGCGACGCGTTCAAAGACTTCATCATAAAACGGTTTGAGCGGGAGAGCGAAACGTTGACGCCGCGGCAATTCGCCTGTGCTGCAGAACTACGGGCGGTCACGTTGCGTACGTGGCTGGCGCAGTCCCGTGGGCCGTTGAAGGCCGCCATGCCGGCACCCGCACGCTCGAAGCGAGGACTGGCATCCCTTTTTGTTGACGACAAGGTCGACCTGTGGCGTTCGGTACTTAAAGAAAACCCTCAAAGGCGCTTTACGCTTGGGCTTGTTGTGGCCGCGCTTTTGCACTTTATAGGTGTCAGCCTCTATCCGTATTTACACCGCGAAGAAGCGCAGGCGCGAACGGTGAGCATCGCAAAATACACTGAAATCGTGATACCGGAGATAAAAGAAATGGCAAAACCGGCAGGGGAGGAAACTCCTACGGGGCGCCGGCCGACCGGAGGCATATTTGGTCTCAATATTAAAGGGGTGCAAGCTCAAGCCAAAAAAGAAGAGAAAAATGCTGATGCCAGCAACGAAGAAGCAGAGTTGAAAAAGACCGGGGTGCTGGCGATGATCGAAGATGATTTGGCGGTTGACATCGATCAAGTCTTTTCTACAGGTGGAAAAAGTTTATCGAAGGGCCGCGGCGGCCAATCCGCCAATAGCAGCACCGATCTCACTGCGTTGCTGGGCGAGCTTAACGCCGGCAACGGTGGCAATTCCAGTATTGACAAAATTTTAAAGCAAGACGCGGCAAGTGAGCCGGCGTTCAAGCTCGCGAAAAAAACCAAGATCGACGTGAAGCCAATCGAGAAGGTCACGGGATCGCAAGAAGCGGTCGGCGCCAGAAACGAGCAGTCACTGTATAAAGTCTTGTCGCAGAATACCGGACGCTTGCAATGGATTTATGAAAAATTCTTGAAGACGAATCCGGATATTCGCGGCAAGGTGGAAGTGGAAGTCACCATTAACCCCGATGGCGGCATCGCTAATGTTGCCATTCTCTCGTCAGAGATACCGATTCCGGATTTTCAGCGCCAGCTCATCGATGCGATTCGCCGCTGGAAGTACGAAGCGATTGCGCAGGGTCAGATGAAGGTCGTGTATCCGATCGTTTTCAACAAGATAAATTGAGGAGTCGCGTGTAACATATATGGAGTTGAGCTTCTGGGAGACGGTTCGCACCAGTCCGACTTTCATCATTCTGTTTGGCTGTTCGCTCGTCACGATCACTTTTATCTTTGAGCGGTGGATATATTTTCGGCGCACGCGCATCAACCCGGAGGTGTTTATTCATACTCTCAACAAAACGATTCGTGACGGCGGCGCCAAAGCCGGCATTGAGTTTTGTCAGCGCTCACCCGCGCCGCTCGCCGCGGTCGTGCGTTTGGGCTTGCAGAATTTTTCGCTCGGCGCGAAAAGCGTCAACGAGCTGATGGAGGCAGCCGCCCTGGAAGAGAAGATGAAGCTGGAGCGCTATTTGAGCATTCTCGGCACGCTCGGCAATATCGCGCCGTTCATCGGACTCTTCGGCACGGTCATCGGCATCATCCGCGCTTTTCGCGACTTGGCCGTATCCGGCTCCGGCGGTCCGTCCGTAGTCTCCGCCGGCATTGCGGAAGCCTTAATCACCACCGCCGCCGGCCTGGTAGTCGCCATTCCTGCGGTGGTTGCCTACAATTATTTTTTGCGCCGCGTCGGAACGATCATGTCGGAAATCGAAGCCGCCTCGAAGAAACTTCGCGTGATACTTGGGATTGCGCAATGAAAAGCAAATTCCAAGACACGGACACCGGCTTGACCGAGATTAATTTGACCTCGCTCATCGATGTCTCGCTGGTGTTGGTGGTTATTTTCATGGTGATGACGCCGATGATCTTGCAGTCCACCATCACGGTTTCCACGCCGAATGTGGGCAACGCCGCGGCGGGTGCGCAGCAAACCGAGCTGCGGGCCGAAGTTTACTTGCAACAATCCGGCGAGGTTCTCATCAACGGCGTCGCGATCACATCGGCCACGCTCACGGATAGTTTGCGGGTTTTGCTGGCAATGACGAAGAACAAACTGGTCGTGATCAGCGCGGACGAACAAGTGATTCACGACCGCGTTGTTGCTGCCCTCGATGCAGCACGGCAAGCCGGCGCTAAACAGCTGTCCATCGTCAAACGCCGCAACCGGTAATTGGTAGTCCCGACCCCCTACGGGCGTAGCCATGTGGGTCGCTATTTTAAAATAGAATCGTGCTTTTTCAACAGCCGCCCACAAAGGGCGGGGACTACTTTGCATTGTAAAAGTAGGTGATCCTATGCAGGCTAGCAACTCTCCCGGCAATATCATCAGCAACATGCAGCTCGCGCCGCTGGTGGATATCGCGCTCGTGTTGGTGATCATCTTCATGGTTACCGCGCCTATCCTTGACACCCCCGGCTCCCTCCAAGTTGATTTGCCCAAAGCGGCGACGATTGAAGCCGATTCTCAAGACAATCTCACGATCACCCTCACGGCTTCCGGCGAAACGGCTTTGAACGCGCAAGCACTGCCGTTATCCAAACTGGAATCATCGCTGCGGCCAATCGTCGCCGAGCATCCGGACCGCCTCGTCCTCATTCGCGCCGATAAACAGGCTTCGCATCGCCAGGTTCTGGAGCTGTTGAGCGTCGCCAAGAAAAGCGGCGCTAAAAAAATCGCTATTGCCACCGTGCAACGGCCACGACAATAAACAGCATGACGAAAACGCGAACCACAAAGCGCGCCCCGACTGGGAAAGCGCAACGCGCAGGATCTTTTCTTGATCAAGCAGGGCAACAAACCCCACGGCGCTTTCGCACGGCCGTGATCGGCTCGTTGCTCGTTCATGTTTTGGTCTTCGGCGTCTGGTTCTCCACTGCCATGGTTCAGGAACCGGAAATTTTGGAAATTCGCGAGATCAGTTTTGTCGATGAAAACGAAACGCCGCCGGTCGAGGAGGAGCCGGAGGTGCCGGTAGGAAACGGCAAATCACGCACATTGACCGTGCCAGGAGGAGATACCGACGACGATGAAGCGCCGATGCGAAGAGAAGAGGTTATTCCAGGCAATACCGTGGCAGAGAGCCGGAGCGGCGCCATCAATGCGGAGCGTGCGGAGAAGGAGGTCAACGTCAATAAAATTGGCGTGCTCGGTTTGCTGGACGGTGTTGCTGAAAACGGTAGCGCGGAGAATGCGCTGGCGTTGAACATGCAAACCGCAGACGGGGTGGTTCAGGGTTTGAAAATGAATCGCTCGCTGACGGTTGGCAAGGGCAACAATCCCAAGGGTGAGGTGGAGGACGGCGCTCTTTTCGCGGCCAGCCGGAATGGACAAGGCATCAATGATCTGCTCGATGTCGATATTGACGCCGGTGAGGGCGTGGCTTTGCAGAAAGGCGGCCGCGTGCAATTTACCGGTTTTGGCGGCACCGGCGGCACCGGCGGAGCTTATGGTGCGCGCTCCGAAGTCTCGCTTTATGCGGTTTTGCAAAAAAACCTTGGACGGCTGCAATACATTTACGAAAAACACCTCCGCCAAAATCCAACCATCGGCGGCAAAGTCGAAGTAGAAGTGATCATCCGATCCGACGGCACCGTTGGCAAAATCACCATTCTCTCCTCACAAATTCCCCTTCCGGCTTTTCAAGAAGAGTTGAAAGCGGCGATTCAGCGTTGGCGATACGACGCCATTGATGAAGGCCGGGTCAGGGTCGTGTACCCGTTGGTGTTTATCAAAGTGGGGTAAAAACGTCCGTAGTTACGCCCTCCGGGCGTAGCCTTCAGCCGTTGGGGTGTGAAGATAAAACGATAGTTTTTAATATCAAGACAGTCGCACATTTAAAACGGTTTGCGCCTGAAGGCGCTACTACAAACATTCCTTTCAATTTTCATCCCCCACATTCAGCATCTGCCAATAATATTTTGCATACTCAAAAATCGCCTCGTTGCGTTGGTAATAAAGAACGAGCGAAACGATCAGGCCGCCGGCGAGAATGCCGAAGATAATCGCCGTGCGTAGAATGCTCATGGTGTAGATCACGCGCATGCCGCGGAAAAAACGGCCGGCGAGCCAAAGAAACGTGATGCTAATCAAAAATATTATTGGCGCGGCAAAATCCGAATACAGCAGCAGGCGATGGAAGAACGGGGCAATAATTCCCAGGAGGAGCAGGTTGGCCGAGGTCCAAAAGACGAACGTGTAATATTGCACCGTCGGCAAGCCCCGGCCGAGAAAGAAGCCGAGTATGCGCAGAAACACCGCCACTACTGTGCCGAGTGCAAACAAACCCGCCGTCCCAATGGCGATAAACCACCCGGGATGCCAGATCAGCCAAATCGCCCGCGCTTTCCAAACGGGATCAGTGATGAGCAGATTCAAAAATTGGTCAAAGATCACGTTCTCGCGGTAGGCATAACAAAATCCGGAGAGCAAGCTCGCCACGATGCAGCTTTCCATTATTCCGAGCAACGTGCTGAGGAAGGGTGGAACCTTGCGGTTTTCGTAAACGTCGATATAGAAACCGTGCGGATGCACGAAGATGCGTTGCAAATTGGCGCGGAGCCGGCGATCGCGGTTTAAATAAAAAAGCGTGAGCAAGATGACGCTGATGCCGACGATCGGATAGGCTTGCGGGTAAACCGGCTCCAGCGTTTTGGCGCTCAGCAGCGGCCGGCGATGGCTGCGATTGAAAGCTTGCACCACTTGAAACGCCATGCGCCGCCGTCCGTCCTTCCCGATCAATCCGGCGGGATGATAGAAGATAGCCCGCTTGCGAAACTTACGGCTTTGATCCAAGCCGGCGCCAACCTGATTGGTTGCAATCTGCTCCAGGTTTGGACCGACGATGAGCACGGGCATGGAGGCCGGCCAATCGGCCAGAGCATGCAGAAAATAGCCGGCAAATTTTGGCATCTCCTCTAGTTTTTCCAGCAGGTCGTCCAATTTCTCGGCTTGTCGTTTTTCCGCATCACTGCTTGGCGCCGCTGCCCCGGCAACCGGCTCTGGTGCAACGCGCTCATCGCGCCGCCAAAAGCCGACGATGGGCATAAGCGGTTTGGGGCTGCTCGCTGCTGTATTGGCAAATGCTGCGATTCCTCCCTGTTCAAACAAATCCGGCAAAAGAAAATCAACTTGCGGCACCCAGTCCGAGAGCCAAGCCAATGGCGCTACAGCATAGATTGGGCGAACATCGAGCTGCCGTATTTCCCGGCAGAGGCTGCTGAAAATTGTTTTGATGTCCGGTGAAAATAAGGCGCTGTTAACGCCGACGCCCCAGCTCAACACGCTCGGGTGATTGCGATCGCGCAAAATCATTTCCCGCGCTTGCAGCAGGGCAAGCTCGGCAAATTGCGGCTGCCGGAAGTGATCCTCGGTAAAATAATAGATGGGCAATTCTTCGAGCAGGAAAATACCGAGCCGGTCGCACAGCGCCGGCAGAAACGGATGCGGGAGATGGCCGACGACGCGGATCGCGTTCGCGCCGAGTTCTTTTGCCGCCATGAGCAACTTCAGCGCTTGTGCCGTATCCAACAACGCGGAGTTGTTGGCGTAGTTCTCGATGAGGTCGACGCCGCGCACGACGAAAGGCTCGCCGTTGAGCCAAAATTGCTGATCGGCAATTTCGATCTTACGAAAGCCGATGTTCTGCCAGCATTCATCGACCACCTCGTTCTGCCGCAGAAGCGCAAAACGCATGGCATATAAATTCGGCGCCGCCGGCGACCACAGCGCGGGCTGGTTGACTTGGCAGCTTAGCGCCAGGATTTGCCGCAACCTGTCGTTTTCTGCCAGCGGTGTGAGGGCGCTGGCAGCCAGCTTGCGGACGCGATCGGCCTCCCAAATTTCAATAACGGCAACGAAAGCCGCGGCTTCCTGGGCCGTCATTTTTTTCTGCAAACGCAGTTCCGCACTCAAATTGAGCGCAACCGCGGGCTGATCGAAATTATATTTGATTTTGGTATTTTCAATGGAAATTTCCGGAAGGGTTTCGAGGTAAATTTCCCGCAAGACGCCGCCCTCGTTCAGCCAGCCATAAGGCCGTTGTTTGGCAGGCAAGGTTTGCAGCGGCGAAAGCTCATTGCTGACGGTCAAAGTAATGAGATTTTCTTTGTCAAAAAATAAGCGTTCCGGCCGCAGCTCGATTGCAAACGGGCTGTGCCCGCCTTCGTGGCTGCCGGCAAAATCTTCATTGATTTCAACCTTGGTTTCATAATTGGCGCCTTGAATAACCAGGCGCAACGGCTGATTGATGAAAGCGGAATCAAGCCGGAATGAGCGCTGCAAGACAATTTGACCTTCAAATGAAAAGGCTGCCGGCAGCTCGATTTCGCCGGCAAGTTCTGGCTCCTGGCAGGAGACACGCCAACGGCCGTGCAACGCCAGCCTTTGCCGCAAGGGCGTTTCTTGCTGATAGTTTTGCCAAAGGCTGGGCGCCGTTTTGAAGAAACCCGCAATCTTTTGCTCTTGGGCAGGGATCTGCTGAATTGGTGAGCCGACCACTTCCGGATATGCCGATATGCCAAAATTGATAATGAAGAGCCAGCCAACAAGGCTGAGCCGACGTCTGATTTCTGCCACGATGTCTCCTTGATAAAAAAGCATTTCCCCAAATTGCAATTTGTCAATCTAACAAAATCTTGCTTGAAAATCAATGAAAGAAATGCGGCAAATTGCAAAGTCCCGCGGCAGATTGCAAGTTTGTTACAATCACGATTTTGCATGGCAGAGCCAAAACCGCTACCCAATGGATTTTGGCAATCAAAGCAATCCCGATTTTCTTTAATGAAAAGGCAGAATGATGATTTGACAGAGTAATTTTCAATCAGCCTGCCGGATCATTATTCTGCCTTTCAAATTTTCACGGCTGGATTAATTCGTCCCCTCGTAGATCGGCGTTACTTCCAGGTTGTAAAAAATGAATGCATAAATATCCGCCGTCGTCTCGATGGCTTTGGTGGTGCTGCTGGCGCCGTGGCCGGATTTGGTTTCGATGCGAATGAGCACTGGGTTTTCGCCGCGATGTTTTTCTTGCAGTGTGGCGGCATACTTGAATGAATGCGCCGGCACCACGCGATCGTCGTGATCCGCCGTGGTGACCAAAGTCGCGGGATACTTCATTTCTTTGAGATTGTGCAACGGCGAGTAAGCGTAGAGCGCTTTAAATTCCGCCTCATTGTCGCTCGAGCCGTAATCCGCGATCCAGTTCCAGCCGATGGTGAATTT